>JAJNBR010000250.1 GCA_021156265.1 Flavipsychrobacter sp. | reverse complement strand
CCGGTGCAGGTCAGCATCAATAAATGCATCGGGAATGGCATCGCTGCTATGCAGCGACAATAATTGCTGGTATACCTTAAGCGCCTGCCATTGCAGCGATAAAGTATCCTGCGTTTTGAAAGGGTGATTGATAAATGAATTTGCTTCGCTGAAGGCAGCAGGGTCGTCGATCTCGAATTTGAAAGCGGGTTGCGTAACATCTTTCTCGTCGTTCTCAAAAAAGGCCAGCGCCCTGAAAGCCAGCAGATCATATAATATAGGGCGCAGGTTGCGCGTGTTGACGCCTTTGTTCAATACCGGGTCATAGCTGTCGATGTTCACCTTCTTCAGTTCGTCCGGTCGAAACAGCGACGCAAGGTATAACGCACCTATTGTAGCATAGCTCCAATAGAGTTGGGCGGCTATACTTTGCCACACCGCATTATTCGGAAAACCGGTGTTTTGAGCTTCAACCTCCGCGCGCTTTATTGCTTCCGTAATACCATCCTCTTTTGTTTGCATGTCTGATGTGAGGAGGTACATCTGCGCCTTCAGCATTTGCACTTGCTGCCCTTTTTCTTTGGCTTTCAGGTATACGGACTCCGCTATTTTGGTGGCAGACTGCGGCAGGCCACGGTCGAACAACGAGTCTATTTTTTTCCATTCGGCCGCATATGGTTGGGAAACCTGGCCATAAGATGTGCCATATATACACAATGTAATACCTGCAAGCAGGCAAATAAATCTTGTCATAAATGCTTGTTGACCAATGATAGGATGCGTGAACCTCCGAAATTCCATAAAGTAACCCGATATAAGCAATGCTAAAATGTAGAAATGCTGCCAATACCTTGCCAAAGACTTAAACAGAGCGGCCATGCCCTCAGTTGGGCATGGCCGTGTTTATAAATTTTACTGGCAGACGGTCAGTTAATTCCTGCCTGCAAGAAACGAACCGGTAACTTCTATAGTTCTGTCGATGTCAGCGTTGGTTAGCGCATTGCATATAAACCAGGTTTCGAATGCTGATGGTGGCAGGTAAATGCCGTTGTCGAGCATATAATGGAAGTACTGGTTGAACAAAGCATTATTGGCGCGACCGGCTGCACCGAAGTCAGTGACCTCTTCGCTGCTGAAGTGTACGCTGATCATGGAACCGACACGGTTTATTTTGAAAGGCGTATTGCCCTGCGATAAAATGCTCTGTAAACCTGTGTGCAGGTAAGCCGTTTTTTCTTCCAGTTCGGTATAGATGGATGGATTGTTTTTGAGTTCGGTGAGCAGCGTTACGCCAGCGATCATCGCAATAGGATTACCGCTAAGCGTACCCGCCTGGTACACATTGCCCAGTGGCGCGATATGTTCCATGATCTCTCGTTTACCTCCGAATGCACCTACAGGCATACCGGCACCTATAACTTTACCATAGGTAACAAGGTCGGCGTCAATATCGAGACGTTCCTGTGCGCCACCTGCTGCCAGCCTGAAGCCTGTCATCACCTCATAAAAGATGAAGACAATACCTTCTTTAGTACAGAGTTCTCTTAACCCTTTCAAAAATCCTTCGGCAGGTGGGATACAACCCATGTTTCCTGCAACCGGCTCAATAATGATAGCTGCGATCTCACCGGGGTTTTGTGCTATCAGCGTTTCTACAGCTTGCAGATCATTGTAAGGAGCAGTAAGTGTATCGCGGGAAACCGTTGCTGGTACACCCGGTACATTTTGGATATTGAATGTCGCCACGCCGCTACCTGCTTTTACCAGGAAAGCGTCTGCATGACCATGATAACAACCTTCGAATTTGATGATCTTATTCCTGCCGGTGTAACCGCGGGCCAGCCTCACGGCACTCATGCAGGCTTCAGTACCGCTGTTCACCATGCGGATGAGGTCAACATTAGGCACCATGCTTTTAATGAGCTCGGCCATCTCTATTTCCAGCTCAGTGGGTGCACCAAATGACGTCGAGTCGTACACTTTCTCCCTAATGGCTTCCACAACGGGACCATAAGCATGGCCCAGTATCATAGGTCCCCAGGAGTTAATGTAATCGATATACTGTTTGCCATCGGCATCGTACATGTACGCGCCCTTGGCCTTTTTCATAAATATCGGATTGCCACCTACACTTTTGAAGGCACGAACCGGGGAATTGACGCCGCCGGGAATGCTTTCCTGCGCCCGTTTAAAAAGTATATCACTTTTCGACATTGTTCTAATTATTTAATAATTGTACTGCGTGCTTCGCATAATAGGTCGCTATCAGGTCGGCGCCTGCGCGCTTGATACCGGTCAGCGATTCCAGCACCGCTTTGTTCTCATCCAGCCATCCCATTTTGGCGGCTGCTTTTATCATGGCGTATTCGCCGCTTACATGATAAGCACTCACGGGTATATCAATGGCATTTTTTACTTCGCGGATGATATCGAGGTAAGCCATTGCTGGTTTTACCATCACAATGTCGGCGCCTTCTTCAACGTCCATCAGCACTTCTTTTACCGCTTCCTTCCTGTTAGCATAATCCATTTGGTAGGTCTTCTTATCGCCAAAGCCCGGCGCACTATCCAACGCATCACGGAAAGGACCATAGAAGCAAGAGGCATATTTGGCGCTGTAGGCCATGATACCGGTATTGTTAAAACCATCAGCTTCCAGCGCTTCCCTGATCGCGATGATACGTCCGTCCATCATATCGCTGGGAGCAACGAAATCGGCACCAGCCTGCGCGTGACTTACACTCATCTGCGCCAGCACTTCTACCGTCGCATCATTAACGATCTGGTTGTTCTCTACAATACCGTCGTGACCATAAGAAGAGAATGGATCCAAAGCTATATCGGTCATCACCAGCATATCAGGACAAGCATCCTTAATGGCTTTGATACTACGCTGCATCAGGCCATTCGGGTTCAACGCCTCTGTGCCTTTGTTGTCTTTCAGTTCGTCCTTGCATTTGATGAACAGCAAAACACTCTTCAGGCCCATAGACCAGAGCTCTTTTACTTCGTTGACTGTCAGGTCAAGACTCATACGGAAGTAGCCCGGCATAGAAGGGATTTCCTCCCTGATACCGGCACCTTCGATGATGAATAACGGAACGATAAAATCGTTTGGCGAGAGGATGGTCTCAGCTACCAATGATCTTACCGCGTAAGATTGTCTTAATATCCTGTTCCTCCTGATGACCTGCATATTATTTAATGTTTATCCAGTCGGTTGGTTGCAAATATTCTAAAAGTTCGGCTTCTTTTGTTCCCGGCTCTGGCTGATAGTCATAATACCAGCGTGCGCGGGGCGGCAGGCTCATGAGAATGCTCTCGATACGGCCATTTGTTTTCAGTCCAAAAAGAGTTCCCCTGTCGTGCACGAGGTTGAACTCTACATACCTGCCACGGCGTATCTCCTGCCACTCAGTTTCTTGTTCACCATAGGGAATTGCTTTGCGTTTGTTCACGATCGGCAGGTAAGCATCAAGAAAAGCATTGCCGTTTGCCTGCTGAAAAGCGAATAACTGTTCAGCAGTAAATTCAGCGTTCGGACGAAGGTAATCGTAAAATACGCCACCTATACCGCGCGCTTCGTTGTTCCTGTGTTTATTGATAAAGTACTCGTCGCAATGCTTTTTATATTTCGGATAGAGGTCTTCACCGAAGCTGTCCATTGCCTTTTTAAGCGAATGGTGAAAATGGCAGCCGTCTTCTATAAAAATATAATACGGAGTCAGGTCAGAACCACCACCAAACCAGCTGTCAATTTTCTTACCCAGCTTATCGTACAGTTCAAAATATCTCCAGTTGGCGTGTACCGTAGGTACATATGGATTGACCGGGTGAATGACCAGCGATAAACCACAGGCAAAGAAATTGCTTTCGCCCACACCAAACGCTTCCTGCATGGCTTTGGGTAAAGTTCCATGAACAGCAGAAGTGTTCACCCCGCCTTTTTCAAAAACGGCACCGTTGCTGATGACACGGGTAATACCACCACCGCCTTCGGGGCGGTCCCATTTGTCTTCAAAAAATTTTGCGCTGCCGTCTTCCTCTTCCAGCGCCTGGCAGATGCGGTTTTGTAGTTCTAAGATATACCCGTTAAATGCTTCTCTCATTACTTCACTGGTTTGTATTCCTTCACTGCTTCTACAAAAGCTTTCGCATGATCCACCGGTACATTTGGCAATATACCGTGGCCTAGGTTAGCCACATAACGTTGCACACCAAACGCATCTATCATCTTCGTCACCTCTTTCTTTATTTCGGGAATAGGCGCCAGGAGCTTCGAAGGATCAAAGTTACCTTGGAGGGTGATCTTATTTCCGGTCAATTCCCGGGCCAGTTTAGGTTCAACACACCAGTCCAGACCGAGTGCAGATGCTGATGAATTATTCAGGTCTTTCAGCGCATACCAACTGCCTTTAGGGAACAGTATTACAGGCGCATCGTCTTTCAGCGCGTCTGCTATTCGGGTAAGGTATGGTTTCGCGAACGCATTGAAGTCGGCAGGGCTTAACATGCCGCTCCAGCTATCGAATACCTGCACCACATCGGCTCCTGCTTGTACCTGCGCTTTTAAATAACCGATGGTTACATCCGTGATCTTTTGCAGCAGCATGTGTGCAAGCGCCGGATTGGTGAAGCAAAATTGTTTTGCCTTATCAAACGATTTGCTTCCCTTGCCTTCCACCATGTAGCACAGGATGGTCCATGGAGCACCTGCAAAGCCAATAAGTGGCACGCGGTTATTGAGTTCTCTTTTGGTGAGCTTCAGCGCATCCAATACATAATGCAGCGACGATGCAGGGTCTTCCATAAGAAGACTGTCTACATCTTTTTCCGTTTGAACTGTTTTAGGCAGGATCGGCCCTTTACCTTCTTCCAGCAGTACTTCCAGGCCCATTGCCTGCGGTATCACAAGGATGTCTGAGAATATGATAGCCGCGTCCACACCCACCTGGTCAATAGGTTGCAGTGTTATTTCGCAA
>JAJNBR010000249.1 GCA_021156265.1 Flavipsychrobacter sp. | reverse complement strand
AAACGCAACATTTCAGGTAAAACGATCTCAACTGTTACAGTAGCAAAAACGACAACAAACGACAACAAAAAGGTTGCAACCGAAAAGGCAAATACCTCTGGTAATAAGTTGAATAACAGCAAAGAAACTGCTTCTACTTCAACTGCCGCGTCCGTTCCGGTGGCTAAGCAAAATACTGCTGCAACACCTGCAAATAACGGTTCGGCAACAGTAGCTGCCGGCAACAACCATACTGCCGCCACTTCTGCTCCGACCCAGGAAAAAACGTTTGCGTCTGGAAATTCGACAACAACCGACAACAAAAAGCCGGGTCAAACACAGTTGCAGAACAAACCATCGGCTTCAACCAGCACTTCAGGTGGCTCAGCTTCTAAGAACGAAGTAGCGAAAAATGATAACCTGAAGAAGAATATGATCGATAAAGTAGAGGAGAGGGAAACTTACGATCGTAAGACAGGTGCCTGGAAAAAAGATACAATAGATAAAGGTAAAGTTGAGTGGAAGCAGCAGGAAGAACTCCTGGTGGCTAAAGTTGACAAACCTGCCGATAATACCAGCGCTGCTATAGTTCCCGCTGCTGCAGTAGAGGTAAAAGCTGAGCATGATGCTGAGAAGCTGGTTGCATTGTCGGATTTCCGTACCTCCAGCAAAAAAGGTAACTACGAAACACGCAACATATTTGAAGAAATGGTGAAGAACGCCAAGCTGCAACTGGGCGGTGTGCGTTTCTATCCCGGCCTGGTAGTGGGCATCAATACAGCCTTAAGCGGCAAGAACAGCATGACCGGCTTCCAGGTAGGTGTTACCGGAAACCTGAGCCTGAATGAAAAATGGGGTATCGTATCTGAATTGAAATACGTACAGCGCTTTAAAGATGGTGAAAGGGAAAGTAACCGCCAAGAGTATCCTAACAAGCCTCAGACAATTAACGGTGGTCAGTACTATCAGTGGGATTCTGTAGTGAGTTATTTCAATTACCCAACAGTTAGTAGTGTTGAGCTGCCGGTGATGATCAAATATTCTTTCAACCGCTTCAACATGCTTGCTGGTGCCAACCTTGCTTACTATATGGGCTTTACACCAGATCATAAGGAGTTTATCTATAAAAAAGAAGGTACGATTGTACCACCACCCCCTCCCGGTGCTATTATGACATCAAAAGACTTTGGCTCAAGGTTTGGTGTTGGCTACCTGTTTGGTGTAGGTTACCAGGTATCTCCGGCCATCCAGCTCGATATGCGCATGACGCAATCGGTTTGGGATAACGCTGCCAGCGCAGGTGCCGACAGGGTGTCTAAAGAAGTATTCCAGCTGCCTTCGCTGCAGTTCAACATGAGCTACCGTTTCAGCAGCAACAAATACAAACCTTACAGATCTCAACAGTAAACAGAGGATATATCATTCATTAGACATAGCCGCCGCTTTCATAGCGGCGGTCGTGTTTTTGCCCAGGTAGGCTTCTATCCTGTTCTCCACTAGGTAGATAACCGGCGTAAGCACCAAAGCCATAACGGCCTTGTACGAGTAGTTGACCAGGCTGATAGCCAGTACACGCTGCCAGCTCCAGTCCTTACCTATTTTAAAGGCTATGAACAGTACAATAAAGCTGTCCACAAACTGGGAGACGAGGGTAGAGCCCGTTGCACGCAGCCACACCTTTCGTTCGCCGGTAGTCTTCTTGATCTTATGAAAGATCCATACGTCCAGTATCTGCGCCACAAGAAAAGCCACCAGGCTGCCAATAATGATCCACATACCCTGGCCGAAGATGCCGGTAAAGGCGACTTGCATATCCGGTATGCCGGCATCTTTCTGGCTGCCTATCCAGAACGACTGCTCTGCAGGTACACTAATGGCCATATAGAACATAATAAACGCGTAACAGATCAGGGCAACTGCAATGTAAGAGATACGTCGTACCGCTTTGGGTCCGTAATACTCGTTCACGATATCGGTCATCACAAACTCCAGTGGCCACAGCAACACACCTGCGGTCAGCGTATAAGTAAGACCCTCTTCACCCAATAAGGTGAACGGCACGGGATTCAATCCTAGTAGCAGTTCCAGCGAGAACAACTTGCCACCAATGCATTCCGCTATCAGCGCATTGGCTACAAAGAAAGATGCCAGGAAAATGAAGAGCTTGGTAGGCCGGTCATTCAGCATGTTGTGAATCATAACGAGGGATTAGGCCGTAAAGCTATTTCATATAGGTATAAAATAAAAGGCATGAGCGATGCTCATGCCTTAGCTAAGGGGAATATATTCTATCGGCCTGGTATGGGAACAGTGATGTTCACTGATCGCGCAGGATACAGTTGCGAATACCTGTTATAGTATGTTTCAGGGCGCGTAGTCAGTGGCACATCTCCTAGCAGCTGGATGCGTGCTTTGCCAAGGTCTATGCCTCCTAAAAATCCGGGGAGAGACGGGCTGAAATTCCAGCTGTTGTTTTGCCAGTACGAGTATCCGCCTCTATTAGGATCGTAGAACACATGATAATCCGGGAAGTAGGCGTGCTGTTTAGCGCGGTAACCATGTGCCGGAGCCCATGGTGGGGGACCGCCTTTTACCCTTTGTTGCCCGGTGTACACTCCTGTCTGCTGGGTGCGTACCTTCACGGATTTGTTCTTATTTACATTGGGGTTACCCTGGTTCACTTTCACCGCCTTATTAGCCTTACCGGCATTCGGGTTGCCTTGATTTACTTTGACGGCCTTATTAGCCTTACCGGCATTCGGGTTGCCCTGATTTACTTTGACCGCCTTAGCAGGTTTTCCGCCGCCCTGGCCTTGTCCTTTGCCCTGGCCTTTACCTTTGCCTTGTGCAAAACCGAAAACGGGAACTAAAGCCATTAACAGTCCCGCCAGTACATTTCTTAGTTTCATCGCCTTAATGTTTAATGATGAGAGACCAAGACCATGCCACGCGGCTCTAAGCGGCTGTTAAAACTGATGAGCTTGAATGTTCTATTTATAACGACAGGTCCCAATCATCTGCGTAGCGCGCGTTTGACTGCTGGTCCGCAAAGTCGAGATTGGTTTCGTTATAACATTCGTAGTAATTCCAGAATACCTGCTTCCCTTTGACGGTAAACATGCGCTCGCCCATGCTGATAAAACCTGTTTTGTGCAGCACGTTATCGGAACCATCGTTGCCGGGAATGGTGCGGGCACAGATGGAATCGAGATTTAGCATGTTAAATGCATATTCCAGCAAACCGTTGGCTATTTCGGTAGCATAGCCTTTACCCCAATATTCAGGCAGCAGGGAGTAGCCCAGTTCATATTGGTTTACTTCGGGCACGAAGTAAAAGCCGGCGCGGCCAAGAAAATGGCCTTTTTTATCGGATACATAGCCGAAGCTGATACCGTGCTCGTTGTGATGGCTGATGTAATTGCTCAGCCGCTCCTGAACTTGCTTTTCTGTTTCGGGACCAAAATTTGGTGGGATAAATTGCATAGCCTCGGCGCTCGCACACAGGCTGCAAAGACAGTCGAGGTCGCTGTGAACGAAGGGGCGTATATTGGTCCGTTCTGTTTGTACAAACATAGCCCGGGATTTTAGTTATGCTAATTTACGAAATATTTCATAACTGGCTACTCGTCGTCCACTTCTTCGGAAATTTTTAACTCTACCAGTTCGGCAGAATTCCGGTACATTTTTAATATGGTTACATCATAGCCATTCAGGACGAACTTATCGGATTCCCGCAGCTCTCCCTTGTGGTGCTCAGCAAGATAACCAGCAAGCGTCTCGTAATGCCTGTCTTCTTCAAAACGGTATGGAAGGTATTTGTTGATGTCAGAAAGCTTATGGTGTGCGCTGATCAGGTAAGTGTTTTCTGATGTACGCTGCACATACGGCTTTTCGTTATCGTACTCGTCCTGTATCTCTCCTACCAGCTCTTCCAGGATATCTTCCATAGTTACGATACCTGCTACTTCACCTATCTCGTTGGTAACGACTGCCATCTGCAGTCGCTTCACCTGCAATTCCTTCAGCAGGTCTTTTATCTTCTTATTTTCTGATACAAAAATGGTTTTTCGGATAAGAGTGCCTATGCCCGATGGAGGGGTAGCTGATACCATCATCTTCATCAGGTCTTTGGTATTGATAAGGCCCTTGATGTCGTCTATCGTACCATCGTAAATAGGGTAGCGGGAGTAACCCTCTTTTATCGCAAAGTCTATGGCATCCTTAAGCGAACAACGGATCTCGATACCGGTTATATTTTTACGCGGGGTCTGTATATCCCATACCCTCCGGTCGTCAAAGTCAAACACATTCTGAATAAGCTCCCGCTCTGTCTGCTCTATGGCTCCGCCTTCCTGGCTTTCGCTGATGATCATCTTCAGCTCTTCTTCCGAATGTATCTCAGAACCGTGTATGGGCTTAATGCCAATAAGCTTGAGGATAAGGTTTGCCAAACCGTTCAGAAACCATATAAATGGGCGGAAAACGAAGTGAAATATCCTGAGTGGCCAGGCTACAGCAAACGTGGTTGACGTCGGGTACCTGATGGCCAGCGACTTAGGTGCCAGTTCGCCAAATATGATATGCAGGACTGTGATGAATGCAAAGGCTATGGGCAAAGCAAGTTTATGCGCCGCCTCATCAGACATGTCAAGGTTCATCCA
>JAJNBR010000248.1 GCA_021156265.1 Flavipsychrobacter sp. | reverse complement strand
TGCTATCAGTGCATGTAACCGCTCCTTCCCATATATGCTTTCAGCGTCTTCTATTGTTTGATTTTTTATCAGCGTAAAAAACTGGTCGGGCTGGCTTTGCTTATACAGATAATCCATAAAAGCGCCCCCCAGGAGATATAATGCTTCATCATCTATCTGGGCGCTGCCGGACCATACGTCGGCTACACTAGAAATATTTTGTCCTGATATAGCCTCTTTTGCTTCATCTATCCTGTCAGTTTCTCGCAGGTCGAAAGCAACTGCCAAACCCTCATTAATAAACCTGTTCTGTGTTGTTGGTGGTATCCCTGCCGCCCAATACGCTAAGCTATGTGTCATTTCATGTCCCAGGGTCTGGCTCGCAGCTACATGAGTTATACATTCCGACGGCACTGCAAATCCTAACGGTCCAACAAGTTGCCTGGCAAGGTCCCAATCTGTCCAGACAAAAAAGCGTAATTTTTGTGGCATTTTCGCCTTAAATACCTCGTCTAATTTCGTGTATGCTTCTTCATGCATATCGGTATAGAGCGATGCCCCGCTCGCTCCCGTGCCCTGGAAATAGTAAGTAATATTGGTCCTTTCTATCGTCATCCAGTGTATTCCCAGTGTATCGTAACCACCGGTTGGTTGAACATTTATAGTGTCGCGACTGCATTGAGTGAATAAAAAAATGCAGGCTACAGGGGCAATAAAGTATTTCATAGCAGTTTAAAATTTAAAGCCCAGCGAAAATGCGAAGGCACCATTCATAGATGACAATCCTGTGTTTTGATCTTCGGAAACGATATTGTATCCATAGATGGTGTACCAGTTTCCCATCAATTTCAATGAAGCATAAGGTCCGCCGCCACGTTCGGTCATACGTCGAAAGTATCCAAATCCTAATCCGCTGTAAAAGCCATTGTTATGAGGGATGTTGTAAACGGTAGTGCTATCGCGGAAGTACTTTGGATCCTGTTTATAAAGATTGATACCCAGGTCCAGGAATGAAAAGAACTGGTTGTTTTTTTCCGGCCGCATGTTGAAGCGTATGTCTGCAAATAAAGCCAGCGTAGTCCTTTTGCTATTTGTTCCCGGACGGTAAATTTTATATCCCTGCGCACCGCCGCCCACACCAAGCCATTTGACCATTTTATAATTATAGGTTGCCGAAAATAGCGGGAAAGGAACACCGAGATCTACAAATAAATTGTGCTTTGAGGCTATTGTACCATAGGCACCATCGTCAGACCTTGCTTTTTCCCTCCTTGGAAGAAATCCGGACGGTACATTGTTGTCATCTGCCGATTTATTCCCAAACCTATATCCGAAAGAAAGAGCGAGCGTGCCTCTGCTTGCCGATTCAACGCTTTGCTCGCCGGTAACAAGGTCCTGCCTGTTAGCTTCATAGCCGTTCGACATTATTTTTACTGACGTATAGAACCCGGCGCCACGTTCCGTTGTTTGGCGAAAATATCCCATTCCCAAACCAGTATAACTGCCATTATCGCGCGAAACACTCGAAACATTAGTTTCATTACGATAGTCTTCGTTGGTATGTTTATAGAAATTGATACCCAGATCCATAAAGGCAAAAAACTGGTTTTTCTTTCGCGGCCCTATATTGAGGCGCAGGTCTCCAAATACTCCCGGAACATACTGGTGTGGGTTGGTTATTGTTGGAAACCACGCATGTGCCTGGCAGCCGGCTCCCACACCTATCCATCTGGCAAATTTATAGTTATATGTTGCCGAAAGACGCGGATATAATTGTGAAAAAGAGATGCCGGCGTCAGTATATAAATTATGCTTTTGTGCCGAAATTCGGGTAAGGTTGCATATCGTCAACAGTGCAATAAGGGTGTATTTCATAAAGACTGTTTTTGCATGACTACAAGATAACTAACGGTATCCAATTTTAAAACATTCATTACCTTTCCTATATGAAAATAGCCCTTGCATCGCCTCCGATTCCCATATCTCTCGATAGTGGTTTGCAGTCGCTTGAAGACCTGGTTAAAAGAGCGGCCGATCAACATGCAGAACTTGTGTGCTTTCCTGAGTCTTTTCTGCCCGGGTATCCCGGCATGGCGTACCCGCCTGAAGACCGAACTGCAAGCAGGTTGCAACCTGCCCTTGATAGAGTGCGGGACATTGCCGCGCAGCATGCTATTACTGTTATCATTCCTATGGACTGGTATTTTGGCAATGAGGTGTTTAATGTGGCCTTTGTCATTTCGAACACGGGCGAGGTATTAGGCTATCAAACCAAAAACCAGCTGGACCCGTCAGAAGACAACACCTGGAAGGCCGGAACTGAACGCAGTGTTTTTGAAGTGAACGGACTGAAATTCGGCATCTCGATCTGTCACGAAGGATTCCGCTATCCTGAGACTGTCAGGTGGGCCGCGCAGCAAGGGGCGCACATCGTCTTCCATCCGCATTTCACCGGCAGCAACATAACAGGACCGAAACTGACGGAGTGGGGTAGTAAAGACAATCCCTATTACGAGAAAGCTATGATGATACGCGCACTGGAAAACACCATTTACTTCGCCAGCTGTAATTACGCATCCGCCTATCCTGAATCTGCCAGTGCCGTGATAGCGCCCGACGGCAGCTGTATAGCGCACGAACGCTATGGAAATGCAGACGTGCTTGTGGTAGATGTTGAGCCTGCAAAGGCCACGGGGTTTCTTGCCAAAAGGTTGAAGAACGAATTGTACGGGTATGGGGTTGGAGTTTTACCTTAAAGAGCCCCCGTTGTCTCTACGATAGTTTAAAGGTTCGTCTGCGGATATAGTTCTGTCCGGAACTGTTTTTGTATGCGTAATCACAAAGTGAGCGATGATAAGACGCATTCATCAAAATGATATTGATCATAGTTTCCTGCCCGTGATTGCTCCTACTTGCATGTGTTGTCCGGATAGTGTAACCGCCTGCATCTGCCGACGACAGATTTTTGCATCGTAAGTTAACAACCAAAAAAACGAAACAATGAAAAAAAACATGAACACGGCAGACAGCGTTATCAGGCTCGCGGTAGCTTTGGCAATTTTAGTACTCTACCTTACCGGTGTCATCAGTGGTACTACTGCTATTGTACTAATCGTCCTTGCTGTAGTTTTTATATTCACCGCTTTTATAGGCTTTTGTCCGCTGTACCTTCCTTTTGGTATCTCAACACGTAAGAAAAATGAAGCATGAAATTGAAACCCAATGGATGGGTAAGATGCAGTTCAATGCACTGGTGAACGGGCATACCGTTATAATGGATGCCCCCGAAAGAGCAGGTGGAGAAGACACCGGGCCAATTCCCAAGCCTTTTGTCCTATCTGCACTTTCCGGCTGCACGGGTATGGACGTGGTGGCCTTGCTAAGAAAACAGGGGAAGCAATTGCGGGATCTAAGTATAAAAGTAGGCGGCGAGATCAGTAAACAACCACCTATTGAATATGTGTCGGCGCATGTTGTTTACGAGATGCGGGGTGCCGAGGCCGACGAAGCTGCAGCCATGGATGCCGTTATGCAATCGCAGGAAAGAATTTGCGGGGTAAGCCATATGCTGAAAAAGATCATTCCGGTCACCTGGCAGGTTTTCTATAACGGGAAAGAGGTTTTTAATAATTCTGATATCAGGCAGCCGGCAGCCACCGACGGCTGATGCGGCTGACGTGTCTTCAATAGCTTATCGCAGCTGCATTTGACGGGACCATAGCGGTGTTCCGTCTTCTTTGCGCAACTCAAGTTGTTGTGCACCTTTCTTTATTCTTTTTGCGATCATCACAGTTTCACCATTCATTTCTACCTGGGAGCCTTCAACTTCCACTTTATCGCCTTTTGCCAGGGTGAAAAGCTGCTGTTCAATATACCATTGAGGCCCGAGATGAACGGTCACTTTTTCAGTCGCTGTTTGCACCAGTAAGTGCACGCCGACTCCTCCTTTTTTGTTATGCAACTGTTTTTCGACGGCGGTGATGGTGCCATTTATAGTGCGTACGGTAGTAGGATCGTAATTCCGTGCGGCTGCGTGATGGCCCTGTTTTGAGCCTTGGGCATATACAGTATTTGATGTCAGTGTAACGCAAAGTAGCAGTATAGTGAATAAAATCTTCATGGTACAGGTATTAAGGTGGAAAAAAAACGTCCCGTAAAGTTATGTAGAAAAAATATTGTGTTATTCATGAGGTTGGTCATTAAACCGACCCGGGCGAAGAACAGGCGAGATGTGCCCTCAAGTTGTATTTTAGCGGTATGGAGTCTAGCATATTTACAGATAAGACCCGGCAACCTGCTATGGCTGAGATAAGTAATGCACTGGCCGGGCAATATGAGATTTGGACCGGTATAGTCAAATATGTTTATGAGAAATGTCCTGTAGCCACTGATGAATGGAGCTATTCTAAGTTTGGCTGGAACTACCGGGTAAAAGATAGAAAGCGTGTCATCATTTACCTGATGCCGTGCGATGGTTTTTTCAGAGCTTCTTTCGTCTTAGGCCAGGCTGCTTATGAAGAGGTATTGAAAAGTAAATTACCTCAGTCCATTAAAGATACTATTAACGCAGCCAGTGTATATGCAGAAGGAAGAGGCTTCAGGATTGACGTACACGAAAAAAGGTACTTAGCTCTTTAACGATGTTGGTAGATATTAAGTTAGCATACTAGCCAAATTCAATTGTGACGGTTTTTTGATAAACT
>JAJNBR010000247.1 GCA_021156265.1 Flavipsychrobacter sp. | reverse complement strand
CAAAGGGTGAAGGAGCTGACGCTGGATAAGATCCAGATAACGGAAGGCGCACTGTACCCCACGCTGCATGCGCTGGAAAGCGAAGGGCTGCTGACCACCGAAACAGAATACATAGGTAAGCGCGTGCGCAAATACTATAGCCTGAGTCCGAGTGGCAAAAGCAAGGCCAAGGAGCGCGTGAGCGAACTGGCTGAATTTATGGAGACCATGCGGTTTTTGCTGGACATCAAACCAAAGATCGCTTAATGTACCGCCTCACAGATGAGCAAGTAGATTTTATACTCAACGACATAAGACGTCGTGGCGTTGAGCTGGAGGACCTGCAGTTAAACCTCCACGATCATATTTGCTGCATACTGGAGCAGGAGCTCAGCGAAGGAGACGACTTTGAGCGCGCATACCAAGAGGTGATCCGGCGCTTTTACAAAAAAGAGCTAAGAGAGCTGGAAGAGGAAACCATCCAATTGTTAACCTTCAAAAACTATTATGGAATGAAAAGATCATTGATCATCAGCGGGGCGTTCTCCGCTGCCGCATTCATATTCGGTTCGTTTTTTAAGCTGATGTACTGGCCCGGCGCGGGCATATTGCTGGTATCGGGCATGGTGGTATTCAGCCTGGTGTTTCTGCCGCTGGTGTTTTTACTAAAGACCAAAGAAGCAGGCAGCGCAAGGCAGAAGCTGATCATGGCAGTACTCACAGTAGTAGGCATGCTGTATGTACTGTCGGCTATGTTCCTGGTGCAGCACTGGCCGGGCGCGCGCATTATGTGGTTCAGCACTTTGCTGTTATCTACGTTTGTATTGCTGCCACTGTTTTTCTTCAACGGCATCCGCAAGCCGGAGACAAAGTTGAACACTATAGTTACTACCATCATTCTGCTAGGCGTGCTGGGCGTGCAGTTTACCATTACTTCTATCCGTCCTTCGCCGCACGTGGAGGCTAAAGTGTTCACCTACCTGCAAAGCGAACAATTGCTGGCGCTGATGGAGCATGATGGTATGGCCACCGATAATGTTGCCAAGGACATACAGGCGCTATGCGGGCAAATGAAGCAACTGATAGTGCAGGATATGGGCTTGCAGCAGATCACTTCAGGCTTTGATCCGAAAGCTATCAGGGAAACCGGTCCCGAGCGAAGTGTGTTTGCGTCGGGCAAGGGGCATGACCTGTTGCTGGCGCTTAAAACGAGGGTGAATGAATATAACAGTACTCATGCAGGCAGGCAGATACCAGTTGCCAATACGATTTTGGACGACGCGTTTTCAAGACAAAATTTCTGCAGCAACCTGTTTGCGTTGAATAACATAACCTTACTGCAATTGTTCCTTGTCAGCGGGCAAAAGGGTTAGGCATACCCGTTCTTTTAGAAGCCGGCAATAGCCGGCTTTTTTGTTGCCGGAAATACAGCAGAGTTAGGTTTTTATGCGTACTAAAAAAACATATTGCGGTTCTTAAATTGTCATGTCGTATTTTTAGCATATGAAAACACTATTTACACTACTCTCGTTCTTAGCTATCACCACTGTAGCTAACGCCCAGAACCTGCAGGGCACCCTGGAAACCTGGCAAAACTATATGGTAGGCTTTCCTATTCCTACCACTCAACTCGAAAAGCCCGCGGGCTGGCATGGTTCCGATTCGCTGGTCTTCCAGCTGGGACCTTTGGTAAGCCCGGGAACTACGTTTGAGAAACAGTTATTCAGGACAACGACCGCGCACGGCGGTGCTTATGCTGCGCTGCTGGCCAACCGCTACCAGGGTTCTACCCTGGGTGTACTGCCTGCGCTAATGACGAACGCTATCATCAACATAGATATGAGCACCATGGACTTTACAGTATCCGGTGGTACGCCGGTTACGATGCGTATAGACACGGTGAAAGCCTGGGTAAGATATTTACCAAGGGGAACTGACATGGGCGTGATGACGGCACAAGCAGTGAGGACGGGAGCAGGGGCAGGCGGCGCTGATTCGGTAGTTGGCGAAGGCTTTGTCGATATAACTGCCAATAACAACTACTACGAGATCGTGGCAGCGTTATCATATCCCAACAACCTGACGCCCAATGCGCTGCAGGTATCATTCGCAGGCAGTTCAGATTTTGCTGCTGCAACGGATAGCACCGAGCTTTTTGTAGATGATGTGTCGGCCGTAGGTACTGTTGGTGTTAAGATGCAACTATTTACCAAACCGGTGATAGAAGTATATCCTAACCCCGCTACCGCCCAAGTGTATATAACCAACACAACTAAAGAAGCGGTAACCTGGGAATTGTATAGTATGAACGGTGCAAAGGTGCTTGACGGAATAACCGTAAAAGGAAAAACCGAAGCAGATGTTTCTGCTGTGGCAACGGGCTCCTACATCTACCAGGTAAAAAATAAAGGCGGCGATATAGTGCAGACAGGCAAGCTGGATGTAGTGAGATAAAAAAATGAATTTTGAAATATATCAAGCGGGCTGAGAAGCCCGCTTTTTTTTTAGCTGGTCATCTCTTTATACAGCATCTTCACCAGGCCGCCAGCCAAACCGACCTAGTAGACACGCAGCATTTTTGCATATTTTTACGTACATCCCTACGAATATGCGACTACATTTTAAGGCAGCCTGGTGGGCACTAACCGTGCTTATTTCGATTTCGTATAACGCGTATACACAGTCGCGCTATTTATATCCATACCGCACAAAATCGGGTTGGGGATTTAGTACTGAACAAAAGGAAATAGTCATTCCATGCGTGCACGAAAAAGTGTCGATGACTTGTGACTATTACCTGGCTAAAACTGCAAAGGGCTGGGTGTGCTACGATAACCAGGCAAGGCTGTTGGACTCTGCCGGGCAGCTATTTACTATCGCTTCGGATCATTTATTACTGCTTGCGCGAGCCGAGACACCCGTTGAAATGACCGAGATGGACGAGGTGATGAAGGATTTTTTTGGGGCACTTGAGCAGATGGATCCGTGGCAACGAACAGAACCGACAACAGGTTGGTTGCGGGATAGCCTTTACGCAAAACTGCCGCTACCCGACAGTGTTATAGCTGTATATAAAGAATACCCCTCGGTAGTCTGGTTAAGGAATGGGAGTAAGCAAGGAATTTATGATGCACTAGAGCGAAAGTACCTTGTACCTATGCAGCGTGCTGATATCCGGTTAGTGTCGGATTACTATTTTATCGTGATGCGCGATAGTAACAGTTATGATGTGGTCGACCTAGGTGGTAAAAGTTACAAATTTCCGACACCGGTGTTGAAAGCCACTAACATAAAACCGGATGGAAAAGGATTTACCACTCGCGAAAATGACCTGTACATTGAATACGATAGCAATGGTTCTGTGATACGACGTCCGGAAGGTACCCCAGTGTATGAACAGCGGGTAGAAACGAACAGGCTGCTCGGGTACACATCCTATATCCGCGGCAAGCCCGGCGAACACATTGTGAATAACATACGATTTTATGATCCAGAGGGTAAGATATTGCTGAACGGAGTGGCCGCGATGGATATGATACACGGCAGTCATTTCATAGTATGGCGCCATGATTCAGTAACAGACAAAACCGACGTGTATGTATATGACGCGCTTGCAAATAAAAAGGTATTTTCTCTTCTGGATGCTAACGGCCGCGAGTTAAACAAGGACCGAACATTATTTACGGCTCGCGACACAGCAAGGAAGGTCTCGCGATATTATAGTTACAAAGGTAAGCTGTTGATGAGTGTGCCGGATTCAATACTTGACTGGAAATACCGGACCAAAATACATGACCTGGTTCAGCGAATGGATGTGTCTAAAATCAGCTACGATGGTACGCACCGGTCGGTACATTACACGTTGCTGCGTGACAGGAAGAATAAACCATTTACGATTTACGATGATGACTTTAATGTGGTCAGCGAACAATATGATCTTGTGCACAACCAGGATGCTAGTGGTAGATATTCCGTTGTGCGCGGCCGGGGAAAATGGGGAGTCGTTGCAGGCGAGTTCAGGGTAGTTTTACCATTGCAGTATGATAGTATTAGTGCTCGCAATCCTCTCTATTACCTGGTAAAAAAGGATGGCAAGATGTATTGGACAGATACCACAGGCAGGGCGTTGGTGGGAGGGAAATACTTTGACGGGCTTTCGCCAAATCCGGTAAATGGAAGGTGGTTAGCATTTAAATATAAACCTGTACCACCACGTTGGGAAGAACATCGGGTATATGAAGAGGTGGATACGGCATACGTATTGGACGATCAGGGCAACGTTATATCCACCTGGAAAGTTGACGCGGAAGATTATAAATATGAGCTTACTGCCAATGGAATGGTTATTCGCTATCCTGAAAGAAGCTATTCGACCATGCCGGCACAATTGTTTGACCCGGTCAGCAAAACCGTAAAAAGTTTTCCGGGGATATATTTCAGTGTTGAATCTTACCGGAATAACCCGATACTGGTTGAATGTTTCAATGAGCAGGAAGAAAAAACCGTCTTTTCGGCGCTGGATATGAGTACCGTATTGCCCGAAGGCAAGTATCAATACATGCATACTTCAGATCGCAGTTTACTTCCTGAAATGAAAAAAGGAGTGATGGTAGAAGGAACGACGGAAAATGAAAACGGCCAACGGGAAAAAGAGACGGTTGGCTACTACACTATAGACGGTGTTAGATACTGGGAAGATTGATCTAAG
>JAJNBR010000246.1 GCA_021156265.1 Flavipsychrobacter sp. | reverse complement strand
TACGCTGAACACACTGGCAGCCGTTTCCGTAAAAGAAGTTGCGGATGCTAAAAACTCAGTACTGGTATATCCAAACCCTGTTAGCGAAACACTGACTATCAAGATGAACAAGGACCTGTATACAACAGCACGCATAGTGAACACCATGGGTCAGTTGTGCGCAGTGTATACACTGGAGGGCAAAGAAGCACAGATCAGTGTGAGCAACCTGGCTCCCGGCATCTACTTCATGCAGCTAAGCGGCGAGAATGGAAGCACCGTAGAAAGAATAGAAAAACAATAATGACTATTCTTTGACTAAGTAATAAACGGTTCTTCGGAACCGTTTATTACTTTTAAGCAAACTCCTATTCTCGAACCAAACACCTGCCTATGTAATAAATGTACATTCCCTCTTTTTTATTGACCCTGATGCTAGTCGCCCCACGCTTTACTGCCAGAAGGCAGGCCCGGATTTATTTTATCCCTATGCATTTAACTATAAAAACCATTCTATGAATTTAAATCTATTCAAAGCCGCTTTGATAGCTGCGCTGCTATTCTGCTTTAATGCTGTGAAAGCGCAATACAGCTTTACCAATCATTCAAAATTGGACACTTGTGGTGTGGTATATTTTTATTTTACGATCAATCAAAACGGACCAAACTTATCAGGCCTCACTTACTTTGGTGATGGCACGTCCAGCTCGTATAACATAACACAAACAAACAATACTGTAACTCACAACTATGCTTCGAGCGGTACTTATACTGTCATGCACGTATTATTTGACAATGGTATTCCCGCCGACACAATCCAGTTCAGCCACCAACATACCGGCTGCACCTACGTGGGTATAAACGTTTATAATGATCTCAATAGCAACTGTACCTGGGATTTAGGAGAACCCAACATCCAGGGGGGTATTCAAATCGAAGTCGACTCCGCAGGAATTAAGGTAGACACACTCTACCTGATCGGCAGTGAGCTGGGTAAATATAAAGGCAATACCACTTATACGTACAGGTTAATGAGCCTACCATTGGGCACTACTGCTACATGCCCCGCTAACGGCACAATTACTAAAACAATGCCCCCCAATGTAAGTTCAACATCTGTAGATTTTGGAGTGCAATGCAGCAGCACTACCCAATTTGATCTAGGTGTTGTAATGAAAGCTTTCTACAGAGCAGTAGATACATCGTACATATCGGTGCATCCTTTTAACAATGCATGCAGTCCATACTCGAACAGCACGGTAACATTGAATGTCAGCAACAAATACAATATAGCATATGTAAGCAATTCTTCATCGACCACTATCAATGGAAATATTGTTACCTGGACTGTTAACAACCTATCGCTGAATATGACAGGCTCCTATCAAGGGCTTCTTGTTGGACTTACTCCGGCGGTGAATCTTTCTCCTGGCGACACGGTTTGCTCGAGTGTATCTATTATGCCTACATCCGGCGATGTTTTACCTGGGAATAACTTCATATCCAGTTGCGACACTGTAAGACTTGCCTGGGATCCAAATGAAAAGGAAGTTTTTCCACAGGGAATGATCTCAGCTGGCACCAAGCTCGATTACACAATACATTTCGAAAATCTTGGCAATGACACTGCCTTTAATATTCACGTTCTAGACACACTATCTCCAAACCTGGATATAAATAGCTTCAGGATGACAATGAGCTCTCACAGAGTTGTATCAAGTGTGCTAGATGGTCCCAATAATTCAAAGATCCTCAAATTCGACTTCCCGAATATTATGTTGGCCGATTCTACTCATAAAGAAGCTAACAAAGGTTTCGTGAAGTTCTCGATCAATGCCAAACAGCAACTATTGCCGGGTACGCAGATCACAAACAGGGCAGGTATCTATTTTGATATCAACCCCGTTGTAATGACCAACGAGGTAATGAACTGGCTGCCGGTGAGCGTTCACGAGGTGGCTAATTCAAAGAACTTTAGTGTTTATCCTAATCCAACTACAGGTGAACTCAGTATCAGGACCGATGCTAAACTATACCAGTCGGCAAAGCTGATAAATAACCTGGGACAGATAGTGGTGGAACAGCAAATAAGCAAGGAGCTTACTACTATTGATTTGAAGTCTCTGTCAACCGGCATTTACTTTATACACCTGAGCGGAACTAATGGAACTGCTGTTGAAAAAGTTCAAAAGCAATAGTCTCCACTTTATACTAAATAAAGAGCGGCGCTTTCGCGCAGCTCTTTATTTTTATACCTGTCCCCTGTCTTCCATCATGCTCATCTCTTTGGCCTTGGTCAAAAAGTCTGAGGCGAAGATGAAGTCGTTGAGCTGCTGGTCTTTGCTGTAGATAATGTCTTTATTAGAGCCTTCCCATCTTTTCTTTCCCTGGTACATGTAGACGATATGATCACCGCTTTCCATCACGGTATTCATATCGTGGGTATTGATGACGGTAACGCTGTTGTACTCTATGGTCAGCTCTTTGATGAGCTTATCAATAACTAATGAGGTTTGCGGATCGAGGCCGGAGTTAGGCTCGTCGCAGAAAAGGTATTTAGGATTAAGTACCAGCGCGCGCGCCAGGGCCACCCTCTTCTTCATACCACCACTTATCTCAGCGGGATATTTCTTGTTGGCGCCTTCCAGGTTTACACGGTCCAGTACTTCATTCACACGTTTCCTTTTTTCTGCGCGGCTCATTTTGGTGAACATATCAAGCGGGAAACGAATGTTGTTCTCCACCGTCATACTATCGAACAAGGCAGAGCCCTGGAATAGCATGCCGATCTGCATACGAATATCCTTCAGGTCTTTCTCCTCCATGGTCACAAGGTCGTTGCCCTCGTAGAGCACATGGCCCGCATCCGGGTGTATCAGGCCGATCATGCATTTCATCAGTACCGTTTTACCGCTACCGCTGGTGCCAATGATGAGGTTCACCTTACCCGGCTCCATAGTCGCAGATACGTCTTCCAGTACTACCTTTTCTCCAAAACTCTTACGTATGTTCTTCAACTCTATCATTCAATCCTATATATAAATCAAAAATAGCATAATAAAATTATGCCTCAACAAGCGGTCTATTTCGATATTGTCTGGAACCCGTGTAATATCTTAGGCTCCTCGTAATCATAGAAAGAGATATAAATGATCTCGGTTTTTTCATTTCCCTTTTCGTCACGGAATGATATCTCATACCTGTCCAGCATACCCAACCCAAGTGGCGATCCTTTCGATTCGTAGGAGCAGCAGCTACCCAGGCGGCGGGCAGTGACCGGGCGGTTTTGCTTATCCCTCAAAAGCTGGATATAACGGCGCTGATTGCCGGGGCCTCCATCCGGGCCGTTACCTACTTTAATGGGATCTTTTTCGCTGAAGCCATACTTTTTACTCTTTGCTACTTCTTTCAGGTACAGGATCGGGTGAACTTCTTCTGACAGCTTAGGGTCTTCGCACTGCTTTACCCGGTGTTCGGCTTGCTCATACCCCAGTTCCATACTCTTTTTAAAATCCGCACATCCCTCTGCTTTTTTACTTAACAACTGGTGCAAACGGCCCCTCTCAAAATACGCTTCCGCATAATCGGGTTGAGCAGCTATAGCTTTTGAGAAATCTGCCAACGCAGCGTCATATTCCGTCAGTTCCCGGTTCGCAATGCCGCGATGCAGGTAAGCTTTGTAAAAACCCGGATCCAGGATAAGCGTTGTATCAAGATCGGCGATCGCCCGCTTCGGTTCATCAACGATATTCAGGGTAATAGCACGGTAAAACCTGGTGATGCTGACATCGGGCTTTAACCGGATCGACGAATCGAACATGGCCAATGCCCCGGCAAAGTCTTCTTTTTTTGCTTTGTCCATGCCTTGCTCAAAAAGTTCTTTGGCCGGTTGGGCATAGCTATTCGTTGCGAGTCCCAGCAATGCGATCAATAAAGGGTAAAAGGTTTTCATAGATATTGAAGTTTGACGTTTACACCTGGAACACCCCCGTCTTAAACTCTCGCATATTCGGGTTGTGGTTGGCGGCGTTGATACCTTCCGATATTACGCGGCGGGTTTCTACCGGGTCGATGATCTCATCTACCCAAAGACGGGCCGCTGCGTAGTAGGCCGATGTTTGTGAAGTATAACGATCGGTGATGTGCTTCAGCAATTCCTTTTCCTTTTCCGGGTCTATCACTTCGCCTTTCGATTTCAGTGCAGCCACCTGTATCTGCAACAGGGTCTTGGCGGCCTGCTCTCCGCCCATCACGGCTATCTTGGCATTAGGCCATGCGTAGATGAAGCGCGGATCGTAGGCCTTGCCGCACATAGCGTAGTTGCCTGCACCGTATGAGTTGCCAATTACTATCGTGATCTTCGGCACTACGGAGTTAGCTACTGCATTCACCAGCTTAGCACCGTCTTTAATGATGCCCGAGTGCTCGCTGCGGCTGCCGACCATAAATCCGGTCACATCCTGCAGGAACACCAGTGGTATTTTCTTCTGGTTGCAGTTCTGTATAAAGCGCGCCGCTTTGTCGGCGCTGTCGTTGTAGATACCACCACCCAGCTGCATTTCACCTTTACCGCTCTTCACGATCTTACGCTGGTTGGCCACAATGCCTACTGCCCAGCCATCAATACGGGCGTAACCGCACACAATGGTCTTACCATAGTCTTGTTTGAACTGGTCGAACTCCGAATTGTCCACCATGCGCTCTATCACTTCCAC
>JAJNBR010000245.1 GCA_021156265.1 Flavipsychrobacter sp. | reverse complement strand
ACGGACAAGTAAAATACTACACAGACATTGCCTATAAATACCACTATGCCTATATACCCCTGAGAGTTGCCTACAAAATAAAATTAGCAGGAGGTTTGTCAGTCATTCCGGCCGCAGGTGTTGCCCCTGTATATAATGTCAGCTCGGACGCGCGTGCAACAACCAGCACAGGAGTACCATCTTCCTATGTCTTTAAGAAGTCGAAAGTAAACCGGTTCGGTGCGTTAGCCGATGCCCTGCTTTATGCTGAATATAAGATTGGTGCATTATCTGTAACGGCAGGAGGTTCTTATAAGCATATGGTTAACCCACTATTTAAAAATGGAGGTGAACGTCTTCATTTCTTGTCGGGCGATGCCAGTATCTTATACCATTTTTAGACCTGAGCTATCTGCCTGCAAATATTTTACCTTTGCTCTCCGCAACCAAGCATCTATGAGCGAAGAAAGGTCACTCAATTTTTTAGAAGAGATCATTGAACTACACCTTAAAGAAGGTAAGTACGAACATATACACACCCGTTTCCCACCGGAACCGAATGGTTATTTACATATAGGCCATGCCTCGTCTATCTGCCTCAACTTCGGACTGGCAAAGAAGTACAAAGGCAAATGCAACCTGCGTTTCGACGATACAAACCCCGTAACGGAAGAAACCGAGTATGTAGAGAGCATCAAGAACGATATCAAATGGCTGGGCTTCGAGTGGGATGGCGAATACTATGCTTCCGACTATTTTGAAAAGCTGTATGGTTTTGCTGTTGAGCTTATTAAGAAAGGACTCGCTTACGTAGACGATAGCTCCGCTGAAGAGATAGCAGCAATGAAGGGCAATACGATGGAGCCTGGTAAAAACAGTCCCCACCGCGACCGCAGCATAGAAGAGAACCTGCAGCTGTTTGAAGAAATGCGCGCCGGCAAGTATAAAGATGGTGAAAAGACGTTGCGTGCCAGGATAGACATGGCACACCCTAACCTGCTGTTGCGCGACCCGCTGATGTACCGTATCAAACATGCGCACCACCACCGCACAGGCGATGCCTGGTGCATCTACCCGATGTACGATTTTGCACACGGCCAGAGCGATAGCATTGAACATATCACCCATTCTATCTGTACGCTGGAGTTCATTCACCACCGTCCGTTATATAACTGGTTTATTGAGAAGCTGGGTATTTTCCCAAGCCAGCAATACGAATTTGCCCGACGCAATATGACGTACACGGTAATGAGCAAACGCAAGTTGCTGCAGTTGGTGAATGAAGGCCATGTAGACGGCTGGGACGACCCCCGCATGCCAACGGTAAGCGGTATGCGCCGCAGGGGTTATACGGCCCAGGCTATTCGCCAGTTTAGTGATACGGTTGGCATAGCCAAACGGGAGAACATGGTGGATGTAGGCCTGCTGGAATTCTGTGTTCGCGAACACTTGAATAAAAAAGCCAACCGCATGATGGCGGTTCTGGATCCCATAAAACTGGTGGTGAGCAACTACCCGGACCAAACAGAAGAGCTTGACCTGGAGAACAACCCCGAGGATGAGAACGGAGGCACCCGCAAGGTCCCGTTCAGCCGCGAGCTGTGGATAGAGCGCGAGGACTTCATGGAGAACGCTCCTAAGAAATTCTTCCGCCTCGGCCCGGGCCTGATGGTACGGTTAAAAGGCGCTTATATCGTTAAGTGCGAAAACTTTAAGAAAGACGCCGATGGTAATGTCACGGAAGTACACTGTACATATATACCTGAAAGCCGCAGCGGTCATGACACCAGCGGCATCAATGTAAAAGGTACTATCCACTGGGTGAGCGTACCACATGCAAAAACGGCTGAAGTCAGGCTGTACGACCGCCTGTTCAAAGTTGAAGACCCATCGAACGAAGAAGGTGATTTTAAGAGCTATATCAACGAGAACTCCAAACAGGTATTGCCGGCAGTATATATAGAACCGGCGCTGGCAGCCGCACAACCCGGCGACCATTTCCAGTTTCTGCGCAAGGGTTATTTCTGTGTCGATACGGATTCGACCCCGGGGCACCTGGTATTCAACCGCACGGTAGGATTGAAAGATGCCTGGGCCAAAGAAGCAAAAAAACAATAATACAGTGTAGCCGAAAAGGGCCATGTGATATCCACATGGCCCTTTTCTATTTTACATTATTTAGCAGCTACCATGCTGATCTCGACTTTCACGCCTTTAGGTAAGCCCGCCACCTGCACGGTCTCACGGGCAGGCGCGTCTTCTGCAAAATAGGCTCCGTACACCTCGTTCACCTGAGCAAATTGACCCATGTCCATCAGGAAAATGGTTGATTTGAGGACGTTGGAGAAGTCCATACCGGCGGCTTTTAGTATCGCCTGCAGGTTTTCCATCACTTTTTTTGTTTCCACCTTTATATCTCCCTGCACCAGTTCGCCGGTTTGGGCATCCAGCGCTATCTGGCCGGAGATAAAGAGCATGTTGCCAAACTGCACGGCCTGGTTATATGGGCCGATGGGTGCAGGAGCACTATCTGTACCAATGATCTTTTTTTCCATAGTGGCAAATGTACTGCGTGCCGTACTTTTGCACTACTATTCATGGATCATATTTTACTTATAGACACTTCAGCCGAAAAGGGAACCATTGCGTTGGCGACCCACGGCAAGGTGGTTAGCCAGCGTACCAGCTCCGACTCGCGGAATTTTGCAGCTATTATTAATGTCCTTATCGAACAGGTGCTGGACGAAGCCGGCATTAAAGCGGTGAATTTGTCGGCAGTAGCCGTTTGCGGTGGACCGGGCTCATATACGGGCTTACGGATTGGGCTTTCTACTGCTAAAGGCTTGTGTTATGCCCTGGATAAGCCATTAATGATGCATAGCAGGCTGTTTTTATTGGCAGCTCAGCAATATTATAATAATTTGTTAAAATATGACAATTATACAGCGATTTTACCTGCCCGCGACAAGGAATTCTATATAACGACGTATAATAACAAATTACAACCTGTACAGGAGCCCACTCATGCCTTCGAAGCTGACATTCAGCATATTCTGCATCAAATCAAAGGTTCTAATTTAATTACAGGAACTGATAATCCTTACCTGGCAAGCTTTTCAGCCGATGGGCGTACCCATATTGAACCGAACGATATTTTAGACATTCATTCGTGGGCTCATTATGCATTTGAACAATTGAATTGTAATGGTTTTGTCAATTTGGCTAATTGTGAGCCGTTTTACCTTAAAGAGGTTCATACCCATAACAGCAACAAAATCAATAGGTTAAATAATTAGTTGAATAAGTTTTTCCACATTTTAACGGTGGTTTAACAGTCAGTATGAATATTATGTTGTTTCATATTTCACTATGTCGTATGTTTGCATTCTGTAACGGTGTATCTACATAAGTTACATTTTTTTAATAAAATATTCATAACCTCTGTAAAATTTTAATGGAAATGGAAACCACAATGTCAGCAAACACGCTGGTGATTCGCAAAGATGAAGGTTCGAACGAACAGATCAAGCTAGACTACATGGCAGTGAAAAATGCAGCAATGACGCTTCGCGCAATTAACCACAAATTGCGTCAGCAGATCATCAAGCTGCTGGAAGAAAACAAACGCATGAATGTTACTGACATTTATGTTAAGCTACGTCTCGAGCAATCAGTGGCTTCTCAGCACCTGGCCATTCTGCGTCGCGCTAATATCGTAATTACCGAGCGTGACGGTAAGTTCATCCACTATGCTTTGAACCATGCGCGTATCGCTTCTGTAGCAAAATTTGTAAATGAACTGGTGAATTCTGACGAAGGTTAATTATTGTCTTCTAAATAGATTATCCAGAGAGAGCTTGAACCCCGCCATTGGCGGGGTTTAGTTTTTTTAAGCTCAGCTGTTTTTAATCTTATTCCAGGTATCATACAAGGCCTCCTGGGCTGGACGGTCTGCAGGTAGTTCTGTGAGTGGCTCTGTGGCTATAAGACTATCTTGACAATCGCCGGGCAGGGTTTGGTAGAGGCGGGTGCCTTTTGTTTTCCAGGCAATCATTTCGTCACTCACTTCTTTAATGACCTTACCCGGGTTGCCTACCACCAGCGACCGGCGGGGTATCCTGGTATTGGCCGGCACAAAGCTTAACGCACCTATGATACATTCATCCCCTATTTCCACTTCATCCATGATCACCGAGTTCATACCTACCAATACATTTTTACCTATGGTAGCGCCGTGGATCACTGCTCCGTGACCTATATGCGCCCCTTCCTTCAAGGTAACAGTAACGCCGGGAAACATGTGTATCGTGCAATTTTCCTGCACATTACATCCATCTTCTATTATAATACCTCCCCAGTCACCACGAAGGGCAGCACCGGGACCTATGTACACGTCTTTACCTATAATAACATTACCTGTAACGGCAGCCTGCGGGTGCACAAAAGCGGTAGGATGCACCACCGGGGTAAAACCTTTAAAGCTGTAGATCATGCAACGAAATTAAGTGGATTTTGGTCTTACTGCGACTATTCCCCTGTTTCAAAATCAGCGGCATCAACTGGCTTGGATTGCGGTGAACCTTTTTGTCGAAGGAAAATAGACAGAACAACGATGGCAAATACCGACAGGAACTCGCTCTGCCAGTTCTGGAATGACTCGAACCAGAAGCGGCTCGTGGCGATGTAGCCGAGGGCCGAGACCGTCCTGCCGCTGTGCTGTTGCTGTTCCTCGTTGTAGTCCATG
>JAJNBR010000029.1 GCA_021156265.1 Flavipsychrobacter sp. | reverse complement strand
ACGACATGGCTTGGACTTAAAAAACACTATACCTGTATCGTTGCCGGCCAAAACCGGCCAGTCAGACCTGCACGGACTGATCAGGGAAGCTATTGCCGGGACAAGAACCGCTCAAAAAGAGATATATGACCGTTACGCTCCTTTTATATACGGTGTCATCAGGCGGTATATTAAAGACGAGGCAGAAGCAAAAGAGATACTCAACGATAGCTTCTTTAAGATCCTGACCAAACTGGGCCATTACGAATTCAAAGGAGCTTTTGAAGGCTGGATGAGGACAACGACCATCTATACTATTACTGACCATGTGCGGAAACACGCCCGGCACCGCCAAACCATGCAGGAGATGCCGGAGCATCTGGATGTAAGGATGGAGCAGTCGATAACAAGTGGCATCCATTACAAAGACCTGCTGCTGCTCATACACGATCTGCCCGAGATGCACCGGATGGTATTCAACCTCTTTGTTTTCGAGGATTACCCGCATAAAGACATTGCTGCGTTGCTCTCCATATCAGAAAACAACAGCAGGTGGCACCTGAATGATGCGCGCAAACGGCTAAAAGAAAAAATAAAACCTTTTATGAAGTAGCGATGGAAGACCACAACCAACATATCGACCAATACTTCAGGCAGCAGCTGGGCGGCTATACCGAACAGCCGGCGGTTGATGTTTGGGCAGCCCTGGAGCAGCGCCTTGATGAAAAGCCGCGCAAAAGGCTTATACCCTGGATATGGTTTATCCTGTTGTTTATGGCGTCGATCGGCGGAACAGCTTATTACAAACACCTCGCTGGTATTGAAACCATCGATTCGCCGAACCCTCCAAAACCAATTCACATAGATCTATCCGCAACGCCAAGACCTGCAACCATACAAACTACTGTATCCAAACCTATACAAGAGCCCAAACCCTCCGTCCGGCGATCGGCCAGCAACAGGCCGAGCAGAAGCAAACTGCCCGCGGCCATACCCGTCGTTACCAATCATTCAGTAGCATCAGCGGTTCCTGAACCTGCAGTGTATCCCACTACCCCTGAAACAAACGCACTCAAAGCAGAGCTGGTTTCTGCCCCCGGCCCCTCGCCAACAGAATTAAAAAAGCCGGAACCGGCACAAGACATTTTACACCTCCTGCCAACCGCAGGCAAAGGCGATCAATATGAAAAGCAATTTGATGAGGAAGTATTCCAGGCCCTGGTCCCCTCGTCGGGAGCAAAAATGGAAACCAGTACAGGTTTACTTGCCGAAAGTACGCCTGACAACCAGCCTTCACAAACTCTGAGGCCTGTTGACAATAGTCCGGCTGAAATAACACAAATGCAACCGGCAGAGACCGAAAAAACAGCTTTGACAAACATTCCTGCTGATACACAAATAGCCGAAAAAGACCGTATCCGCAGGTTCTCGGCAGGTTTAAAAACCGGCTACGAATTCGGAACTAAACCTTACCATGCTAACAGCTTTGTCCTATCTCCATACCTGAAATACAATTTAGGCAAACGTTTCGGTCTGCTTCTGCAACCGGCATTTAAGTATTCACATTCGGAAGCAGCACTTTTATCGAAGGGTAGTTATAGCAGAACAACCGACAGCCTTAAGGAAGTGGTCTTCGTAGGGACGCCCAATGGCGGCAGCGGAATACCTGCCAGCAATGATGAGCACATGGCTTACCGGAAAACCTACGATTCCATTTTTATCACAAATGAGCTAAAAAATGTGCGCTACTGGAATCTTGACCTGCCATTGATGCTGAGTTACAAAGTGTACAAGAATTTCTCGGTATATGCCGGTCCGGCGTTTCATTTCACCCGTGTACCTAAAGTGGCAACTACAAAACAGACTCATTCGGGCCTTGTGTTGGTTGACACACTAAAAATGAATCGCAAACACAATAGCGCTGAATTTGACACCTTGAATATCAATGAAGTATTTCCGCAAGCAGGACCAGACATTTCCGCTCACAACACATCTGCTTTCGATAATCCAACGATCAACCCGTTCAAAATGGGCGTGACATTTGGATTAAGCTATACATTCAGGCAGCGTTTCCATTTCGATATCTTGTACCGTCAGACGCTTTCAAAGATGGAGTACATATTCAATGACAAGGTGCGTGAAATATTAAGGCAACCTTATATCCGCGTAACTTTAGGCTTCGATCTTCTGAAATAAATTTTCACCAAGTACTAACAACCCCACCGTCCCTTTCGTCTATCTGTGTATACGCTTTTCCGGAGAGCAGTAACCTTAATCTTTAAAATATTTTTTATGAAAGCACTACTTACCCTCGTCCTCTCCTGCTACTGCTTATGGTCATTTGCTGATAACAAAACCTTCAGCAAACTGGCTGAAGTCAACCAATGCTGGACCGAACAAAAAGACATTCCCCGGTTACCTCCTTACCGTACGATGTCAGAAAGGCAGTGGATACAAACACATTTATCACTAGTAGAACAAACGCTGCGTGCACGTGACATAAGCAAATTGTCTGCCGATCAGAAAGAGAAAAGAAACCAAAGCCTGAACGACCTTCACCAATACTGGCAATCGGGTCAATTCCCGATCAACGATCAATACGCGTACCGCACACCCATATTTATTGATAAGTATGATAATTTCTGCGCAGTGGGATACCTGGTTAAAGCCAGTGGCAATGAATCTGTATCACGCAAGATCGCGGCAAAGACCAACCTGGCATATGTTCGCCAGATGAACTATCCAGAACTTATGACCTGGGCCAACGAATATGGCTTTACAATAGATGAACTGGCCTGGATCCAACCCGGTTATCCCCCCGAAATGAATGCCCTACCCGTAGGTGATGGCGTGGATGGTGAAGTACTCGAGTTATTTGCAGACGATGCTGATGACAAACTATATGTGGGCGGCAGCTTCATGACGGCTGACGGCTCTATTCAGGCCAACAATATTGCCTACGTTACAGAACTCGCCGGTGTCTATACCTGGCACGACATGAACAAAGGCGTGAATGGCGAAGTATATGCCATCGAGAAATTTGACGGGAAGATCTTCATTGCCGGTCATTTCAGCATGACCATGGCAGGTAGTACAGCCCTCGCCAACGTAGCTTATTGGGATGGCAGCGCCTGGCAGCCTGCCGGTTGTACATACGGAACTGTTAAGGACCTGATCGTATATGGTGGTCAATTGTATGCTGTTGGCGATTTTGATGTCTGTGCTGCTATGAGCGAAGTAAACTTTGCGCGTTGGACAGGTACTATGTGGCAGCAGATACCGTTTCTGGAGGGTCATGTGAATACTGTAGAAATATGGAACGATAAATTACTCCTCGGCGGTTCGTTTCAATACTACCTCCTGAGTGCCAATGCCATCCTGTGGGATCCGGTTAACAACTTCCAGGCCTTTGGCAATATTATTCAAAACGAGGTCATGGACTTCCAGGTTTATAAAGGCACCATGTATGCCGCTACCAAATTCAGCGGTGGAACTGACAGCACACTGTTGAAAAAACTTTCCGGTAGCAGCTGGGTTGACGAACCGTTGGGAATGAACATCACTTCTACCACATCATATAATACGCTGTGCGTTGACGTTGACACGTTCCTGATGGGCGGTAAATTTACACATCCTATGATGATGACGGGGGTGAGCAACTGTATTGGCCTGTTTGGCACCGGCGACTGGTTCCTGGTAGATGATGCGATCAACAAGATGACGGTATTCAAGGGCCGGCTCTACGCAGGCGGCAAGTTTAAAAAAGATATGGAATACCAGGGCGCACCGCTCAATGGTATAGGATACAAACAGCGAAAATATCCTCAAAATATAAACGATGTAAAAAACGGTAGCGGGATGATCGTTTATCCCAACCCCGCGGGCAACTCGATGACCATAAAAGGACTGGATAAGCCGACCGCATTCGCCATTTACAACCTGGCCGGTCAGAAACTGCTGGACGGAACCACCGAGGGCCAGGTCAATATCAGCACTCTGCCTGCCGGAAATTATTTGATTCGCATGACAAATGAGGTGAATTTCGGCATACAGTTTGCAAAAGATTAATTATAAGTTTTGTTCATTTTAAGGTAACGCCCCTTTTCTTTTCGTGGAAAAGGGGCTTTTCTTTTCCACACCCATCCTGATTTTTGGGCTATTTTCTAATTTAGTGCCTACCCAATAGTACGATACAAATGAGCCTACTTAACGACGACCTGCTCCGCGATTTTAAGGAACAGAAGGAAATGATATACCAGCAGATCGAATTATTTGACCCGCTAGGCACTCAACTCCGGCAACCTGCAGCCGTAAGGCTGGTAAGCAAGGGCGCACTGATAACGGCAGAAATAATATGCTATTTGCTGGCTGCAGGTAGCATTGCCTTCGCGGTCTTCATGAACAGGATCTACCCTTTTTATATTCTTTCAGAGATCAGGACGGACAAAAGCTACAGTAACCTTGGCTGGCAAAACATCGAGTACTTCAACCTGGCCATTTACGGACTCGTGGGCATTTCCACTATCCTCTTTTACCTAATTGGCCGCTGTATGCGGCAAATACGCCTGAAAAACGACATTCTCCACGTTGCCGGCAAAAACATGAAAGAACTCGTAGCCCAGCACCTTAGGCGCAAAGCATCCATAGAGATCATTGAGCAGCGCCATTTTGTAGAGCTGCCGCCGCTGCCTTATGAAGTAGCTGATGTCAATAAGGTGCCTAATCCCGGGTATTGATAAAGTTCCATTTTAAATATTTGTCATTTTTTAGTACCTTTGCTATAGTCATTCAGTAGGACATTTTCCTCATGTAACTGGCAAAAGAAAGATTGATTTGACTATAAAATCGACAACAAACGACAACATTTTGAAACCTAACACGCTGATTATCATCCCTGTTTTTCAGTGTGCCATTTTCACCCTACTTTTAAAGCATGAGTTTATTTGAACGGTCGCAGGCGGTAGCAGCATTCCTGCAGGAGAAAACGAAGATCCAACCTCAAATCGGAATTATATTAGGCAGCGGCCTCGGCGAACTGGTTGACACGGTAAAAATCGACGCGGAGATCCCTTACGCAGACATACCCGATTTCCCCCAATCGACCGTAGAAGGGCACGCCGGCCACCTGTTGTTCGGCACGCTGGCAGGTAAGCAAGTGGTCATGATGGCGGGCAGGTTCCATTATTACGAGGGTTACTCGATGGAACAAGTCACCTTTCCCATCCGTGTATTTCAGCAATTAGGCACTGAAACGCTCATTCTGTCGAATGCCTGTGGGGGAATGAACCCAAAATATAAAGTGGGTGACCTGATGGTCATTGACGATCACATTAATCTCTTTCCCGAGCACCCGCTTCGCGGCGCTAACGACGACCGGCTGGGTATCCGGTTTCCGGATATGAGCGAGCCATATGATAAAAAACTCATTGGACTGGCGCTCGATATTGCCAAAGAACAGGGACTGCTGCTGCATACAGGCACCTACGCGGGTCTGTCAGGACCTACCTTCGAAACACCTGCTGAATACAAATGGCTGGCCCGCATGGGCGCCGATGTTGTCGGAATGAGCACCGTTCCCGAAACCATAGTTGCCCGCCATGCACAAATGCGCGTATTTGCCATGAGCGTTATCACCGACCTGGGCGGCATCGACGGACATGTAGAACCGATAACCCATGAAGAGGTGCTGGAGGCGGCCAATGCAGCCGCTCCAAAGCTGGCAGCGCTGGTCACCGCCATGGTGGAGCGTATATAACTGTTTGAGTCTGATAGCTATTACCTTAACTTTGCCCGCAATTCACCTATTTAGATTGAACACCGGCCGGATATATTATGCTTTTCTGCTGGCGCTTGGCTGGCTTGTATTTGCCAATGAAGCGACGGCGCAACAACGCCAGCTGCCCGGCGCTCCCACCACGCTGCCCAATGCACCGCAACGGGACACGAATACTAACAAAACCAACACCAACGACTGGCATAACGAACAAGTATCTGTGTCTTTCCGACAACTGCACTCCGAAAAATTGTACGCACCGGATACCTCGATCCATACATTCCACCGCCGGCCGTTTTCGCAACCATGGTACCGCAACCTCGGCAACCATGGCGGCCCTACAACAAACCTGCTATTCACACCGGAATACAGGGTAGGACCTACCCTGGGGTACCACCTTTTTGACGTATACAGGTTCGATGTGGACAGCGTCCATTATTATAATACCAACCGCCCTTATTCAACGTTCACTTTTCAATTGGGCAGTAAGCAGGAGCAGACCGCAGAATTGCTGCATACACAAAACATTCAGCCCAACTGGAACTTCGCGGTAAAATACCGTAAGATCACATCGCCCGGCCATTTCAACATACAGCGCACCAACCATGACAATGCTTACCTGAGTAGCAACTATCAAAGCCGCGACCAGCATTACGAGTTATTCGGCGCCCTGGTGTATAATATTGAACAAAATGATGAAAATGGCGGGATTGTCAATGACACGTTTCTGTCCTCGCAAACCTATGAAGACCCGCTGACCATCCCGGTGAACTTCCAGAATGATGCTTTTGGCGGTGGCCCGCGGATACGCCGTTCCCCGGTATCTAACACCCTGCGCGATTTTTCGTTCATGGTGCAGCATCGCTATGCTTTTGGCAAGACCGATACGTTGTATAATGAAGATTCCACCCTCTACCGGTATAAATTTACTCCACGGTTTGGACTGACACACCGTTTCCAGGTACAGTCGCAGAAATACAGATTCCGCGATTTTACTCCTGACTCTTTGCGCTACGATCCCTTTTTCCAACATTCGTTCATTGGTGATGGCTTCAGGGATTCAGTAATGATGACCCAGCGGTGGATAATGACCGACAACCAGCTATTGCTGGGTGGTTTCCTGGGTAAATATGAAAACCAGTTGCGCATCAATGCCGGCGTTGGCATACGCAATGACAAGTTCACTGATGAATACCCGAAAGGCAATATCAGGAATAACATTTTCAGCTCTTATTTCATCGCTGACGCCGCAAAGGATGCCGTAGATACCGGTGCCTGGTTTTATAACGCGAAAGCAATCCTTTTCACCTCAGGTGAGGCCGCAGGCAATTCACTCCTGCAAGCCGAATTAGGTAAGGATCTCGGGAGACGCTTTGGTAATATCCTGGCTGGTTTCAGGCAGGAGATCAACAACGCCCCTTACAACTATACCACGTACCAAACCGATTACGACACGATCCTGACCAGTTTCAACAAAGAAAGTGTAACGCGGTTATATGGTACTATTGAAAACGACTGGCTGAAGCTATCCGGTGGCGTACGCAGCTTTCTTATCAGCAACTATATCTACCTCGACGAAAAACAGCTTCCTGCACAATATGCACCTACTTTCAACCTGACACAGATCTGGCTTCGGAAGGTATTCAGGTGGCGTGCGGTAGTGCTGGATAATGAATTGGCCTATCAACAAATTGCAGGCGGCGGCCCGATCAACGTTCCCCTGCTGTTGGGCCGGCATCAATTAGGCCTCGAAACATGGGTTTTCCGTGACTTACTTCAAATAGCCACCGGAGTGGAGGTGCGTTATCACAGTCCTTACTACCAGGCTGGTTATGCCCCGCTGTTTGCCAGGTTCCATTATCAAAATTCTGTTGAACAGAGCAATGACCCCGAACTGTCGGCTTTCTTCAATTTCCGGATCAAGCGCTTCCGCGCCTACGTTATGGCCGATCAGCTGCAACTGCTGTATTTAGACCGGAATGCCACAGCCGCGCCGGGCTACGGATTACCTAATACAATGATACGTTTCGGGTTTACGTGGACGCTGATAAACTAATGCCACAAAAGCTAATATGTACATATATTATTTGAATTCCTGCAATTGCCACATAACTGATTTGGATTAAATTTGCGGGGCTACCCGGACTTTATCCGGCTGTCTTGAATTTCAAACGAGTAAATACTCAAACGAACGGTTATACGATGAAAGATTTTTCATACGTGATGAGCTCACACCCCTCTTACATTGAGTCGCTGTATACAGACTATATTAAAGACCCGTCTGCAGTAGATCCTGAATGGAAGAAATTCTTTGAAGGATTCGACTTTGCTGTCACCAAAGTGAATGGCAATGGTAGTCATGCTGCCGCCCAACCTACAGATAAAACTCCTGTAAGCAATGAGCAACTGGCTAAAGAACTGGCTGTTTACAGTTTAATCCAGGCCTACCGTAAAAAAGGACACCTGATCGCTACTACCAATCCTATCCGTCCGCGTAAAGACCGTAAGCCGGAACTGGACCTGGTAAATTTTGATCTTACTGAAGCAGATCTGAACAAAGAGTTTCATGCCGGTTCATTCATTGGCCTGGGCAAAGCAAAGCTGAGCGACATTATCGCTAAACTGAAAACGATATATGCAAGCAATGTAGGCATTCAATACACTTACATCAACAGGGGCGATAAATGCAGGTGGGTACAAGCTGCATTCGAAGAAATGATGCAGAAGCCTTTTACCCTGAAAGAAAGGAAACGCATACTGGAAAAACTGAACGAAGGCGTGATCTTCGAAAAGTTCCTCCATACAAAATACATCGGCCAGAAACGCTTTGGGCTCGATGGAGGTGAAAGCACAATACCTGCTCTTGACACGCTGATCAACGATGGCGCCGACCTGGGGGTTCAGGAGGTGGTAATTGGTATGGCACACCGCGGCCGTCTCAACGTACTGGCTAACACACTCGGTAAAACTTACGAGCAAATATTCTCAGAGTTTGAAGGCAACATGCCCGCTGATATGACCATGGGAAGCGGCGACGTGAAATACCATCTTGGGTTTTCGTCGCACATTACTACACCGCATGGTAAGGAAGTAAACCTGCAACTGGTGCCCAACCCCTCACACCTCGAGGTAGTTGACCCTGTTGTAGCAGGTTTTGCACGCGCTAAGGCCGATACACTCTACAACAACGACTATAGCAAAATACTGCCCATCCTGATACACGGCGATGCCGCAGTAGCAGGCCAGGGCGTGATATATGAGCTGCTGCAAATGAGCAAACTTGCAGGCTATGCAGTAGGTGGTACTGTGCATTTCGTCATCAACAACCAGATCGGTTTCACTACCGATTTTGATGATGCACGCTCTGCTGACTATTGCACCAGCATTGCGTCAATGGTGCAAGCTCCTGTACTGCATGTGAATGGTGACGATCCCGAAGCTGTAGTAAAAGCAGCATCACTGGCGATAGCTTACCGCCAGAAGTTCGGTGAAGACATCTTCATCGATATGGTGTGCTACCGTCGTCATGGTCACAACGAAGGTGATGAGCCAAAGTTCACGCAACCGCAGTTATATGCGTTGATCGACAAGCATCCTAACCCACGTGAAGTATATACACAGTACCTGCTGAAAAATGGCGAATCTGAAGCGCAGCAGCTGGCCAAGGATATGGAGAAGAACTTCTGGGACGAACTGCAAAAACGCCTCGACGAAGTGAAGCAAAATCCGCTGCCTTATGTGTACCAGAAACCAGAGTTGTGGTGGAAAGAGTTGAGACGCTCCAAGTCTGAAGATTTCGGGCAATCGCCGGCAACAGCCATTAAAGAAGAAGAATTTAAAAACCTGCTGAGCAAACTGATGCAATGGCCTGCTGATTTCAAGCCACTGCGTAAAGTGGAAAAACTGCTGCAGGATAAAATAAAACTGTTTGAAACAGAAGGCAAGGTAGATTGGGCAACCGGTGAATTGCTGGCCTATTCAAGCCTGCTTACTTCGGGCCACGATGTGAGACTGAGCGGCGAAGATGTTAAGCGCGGCACCTTTTCTCATCGTCACGCAGTGATCTACGACGAGAAAACAAATGACTCACACAACAGGCTGAATCATTTTACAGATAAACAAGGCAGGTTCTACATCTACAATTCGCTACTGAGTGAGTTTGCAGTTCTGGGCTTTGATTATGGATATGCCATGGCTAACCCTAACAACCTCGTTGTTTGGGAAGCGCAGTATGGCGACTTCGTGAACGGTGCACAAACGGTGATCGATCAGTACATATCAAGCGGCGAGCAGAAATGGGCTAACATGAATGGCCTGGTAATGCTGCTGCCTCACGGCTATGAAGGTGGCGGACCGGAGCACTCAAGTGCGCGTCTGGAACGTTTCCTTCAGAACTGCGCTGAGTACAACATGATCATCACCAACATCACGACCTCTGCCAACTTCTTCCACGGACTGAGACGACAAATGGCATGGCCTTTCCGTAAGCCAATGGTGAACTTCTCACCGAAAGCTAACCTGCGCCATGTACGTTCATATTCTTCAACTGAAGAATTTACTTCAGGTGGCTTTAAGGAAGTACTGGATGATCCGAATGTTAAGACAGCTTCTAAGGTAAAACGCGTGCTGCTATGTAGCGGTAAAATGTATTTTGATCTAAGCGAAAAACAACTCGCTGAAACTCGCGCTGATATTGCAGTAGTTCGTCTGGAGCAGATACACCCGCTGCCGATAGGCCAGCTGCAACAACTGCGCGAAAAGTACAAGAAAGCAGAATGGATGTGGGTGCAGGAAGAACCAGCGAATATGGGTGCACTATCATTCCTGAAGCTGAACATCGAAGACTTTCCAATGAGCTACATCAGCCGTCCGGCAAGCGCTTCGCCAGCTACCGGTTTCTCGAAGAAACACGCACAGGAGCAACAGCAGCTGGTAGAAAAAGCCTTTACTCTTTAAAACAGAATTATATAATAAAAATATGTAAAAGCCGCCGATATGCTTAATTTCGCGGCACATTTCAAAAAAGTATGGAAGACCTTAAAGTAACGCTCAAACAACAGATCATCGATTCGCTGAACCTGCAGGGTATGAAACCGGAAGACATTGATGACAATGCGCCTTTGTTTGGCGAAGGCCTTGGGCTCGACAGCATTGACTCCCTGGAACTGATGGTATTGCTGGAACGGAACTATGGCATCAAAATAGAGGACGCACGTGAAGGTCGTAAAGTACTGTCATCTGTACAGTCTATGTCAGAATATATCAGCCAGCACCGCAAGATATAACCGGCCTCCCGCTAAAAATAACAAAGCACTATACTTAGTATAGTGCTTTATCTATTTAGATACTGCTGTAATTATTTTACAAACAGCATACGGTAGTCTGTCTTTACTTTACCGTTAGAAATATCATCCAGTTTCTTTTTCATCAGGCGCTTCTTCAACGGCGGCATATAATCAATGAAGAGCTTGCCATCTATATGGTCGTACTCGTGCTGGATAACGCGGGCCGTAATGCCGCTAAAATCTTCTACATGCTCCACAAAGTTTTCATCCATGTAGCGCAGCTTTAAGTGCTTCTTGCGATTGACGTCTTCTCTTACTTTGGGTATGCTCAGGCAACCTTCATTATAAGGCCACATTTCACCAGTCTCTTCGACTATATGAGCGTTGATGAATACGCGTTTTATGGGCTTTTCGTTAGGATACGTGCGCTTATCTTCTTCGTCAAATCCTTCAACTATCTGCTCGGTATCGATCACAAACAGGCGTATGGCACGGTTGATCTGCGGAGCGGCCAGGCCAACACCGCTGCTGTTGTACATGGTCTCCCACATATCGGCTATCAGCTTTTGCAGTTCGGGGTATTCAGCAGTAATATCCTCACACAGTTTCCGCAACACTGGATGCCCGTATGCAACAATTGGTAAAATCATTCTTTAAAAACTATTATAGCCCGCAAAGATACGAATTAGGAGCGGCTTTCGAGGTATTCCTGTAATATGATAACCGCGCTGACTGTATCTATCAGCTCCTTACGTTCGCGGTCTTTCTTCTTCAGTCCCATTTCGGCAATAGCCTGGGAAGCCATGCGCGAGGTCATGCGTTCGTCTACTTTTACAATAGCAAGGTTAGGAAATACATGCTGAAACTTGCCGATGAACTTTTCAACCAGCGGAGTAGCATCAGTAGCTGTATCATCAAAATTCAGGGGATAACCGATGATCACTTTCTCCACAGGTTCTTTCAGGAAGTACTTCTTCAGGTAACCTATTAGTTCATTGCTATCTACAGTCTCAAGTCCTGTTGCAATGATTTGCAAGGGATCAGTCACGGCAATACCCGTACGCTTTTTACCATAATCCAGGGCCATTACTCTTGCCATATTACCTGCCAAGTTGTTTAACGATCACAGTTCCCATTTTCTTCACAACCTCAGATTCAGATTGCTTCAATTCCAGGAATTTCCGGTGAAGTGCCGTGATCCTGTTAATATCCTGCTCGGTCTTCAAACGATTCATTATTTCCGTTTGAACCACCTTGATCTTTTTCAACTCGAAATAGGCCAGCATGCTGTCCACTTCGTTCAGGTAGTTGAACTCACCGTGCAGCGTTTCAATGCCGTAGTTGGTCTGCCATTTCTCGCTCATCGAATCTTTGGTCTGGAACAACCCTGCTACTCTATGCTGAATGGCCAGGTCAGGATGCGACACGAAATAGGATATGTCAGGTAAGTTGCCGAAGGTGTCTTTGTAATGAAAGTAACCATCGTATATCTGCCTCACCTGCATGGTCTCGATCAGGTCCGGGTCAATGCGGTTATGTATGACCTCGGCCACGTTCGCAAAACCCTCATATTCTTTTGCGCCCTGTTCAAGTAAAACCCGCACCAATTCCCACTCCTGTTGTTCGTCGGGGTTGGCTGGCGCTATGCGCTCTGCTGGCATATCAACCGTACCTTGCTCAGCGGGTTCAGGAGCTTGCTGCTCGTTGCGCCGCTGCTGGTACTTCTTGTCACCATCTACTCGCTCGCGAATGTATTTATTGACAAGGTTGATGAAGCCTGCTTCTTCCACCTGCAGCTTACGCGTGGCTTCACGTATATAGTGATCCTGCAACGCAAAGTCCTCTGCTTTATTGATGCGCGAGATGCTTTCCGCTATCTCGTTCACCAGCTTCGACTTTTGAACGGGATCACTCGCAGCTTCCTTCATACCTACTTCGAGGCGGAAGCCGATAACATCCTGCTTATGGGTCTTTACATATTCGTGAAACTTCCCCGCACCTGCCTTCTGAATGAAGCTGTCCGGGTCGTCCCCTTCAGGAAACAGCACCAGCTTCACATTAAAGCTCTGCGACAGCGCCATATCCAGGCCACGTAATGCTGCTTTCACACCTGCGGCATCGCCGTCATATAGTATGGTCAGGTTTTTAGTAAGCTGACCGATTAATCTCAATTGATCTTCTGTAAGCGAAGTGCCACTACTGGATACGACGTTCTCTACTCCACCCTGGTGAAGTGAAATGACATCGGTATAACCCTCTACGAGGAAACATTCATCCAGTTTGCCAATAGACTGACGCGACTGGTACATACCATAGAGCACGCGACTTTTATTGTACAGTTCGTTCTCCGGCGTATTGATGTACTTCGGCGCTTTCTCATTACTCTTCAGGATACGTGCACCAAAACCCAATACCCTGCCGGTCATGCTTTGTATCGGGAAGATCACCCGTCCACGGTATACATCATTATACATACCACTACGGTTCTTGACCAACCCGGCTTTTTCTAACAGGTCTGCGTTATACCCTTTCTGTATCGCCGCCCTATAGAAATGATCATACCCTTCAGGGTTGTATCCTAACCTGAAACGGTCGATGATCTCTTTTCTGAAGCCCCGTTGTTTGAAGTAAGACAAGCCTATTGCCTGCCCTTCCTCAGTTTCCAGCAAGGTTTGCTGGAATTGACTGGCGGCCCATTCGTTCAGAATGCGCAGACTTTCTTCAGCGAGTTGTTGCTGTTGCTGTTCAGGCGTGCGCTCGCTTTCTTCGAGGGTTACTTTATAATAATCCGCCAGCCAGCGTATCGCCTCAGGATAAGTTAGCTTTTCATGCTCCTGTATGAACGTAAGCACATTACCGCCCTTACCGCAACCAAAGCATTTATAGATACCCTTCGCACCAGATACATAAAACGACGGTGTCTTCTCGTGGTGGAAAGGACAGTTGGCAATGTGGTTAGCACCACGCTTTTTCAAACGGACAAACTGCCCTACTACATCCAGGATGTCGGCACGGTTCAATACTTCCTGTATGGAGTTCTGGGAGATCACGCAGCGAAATTATCTCTTTTTTACGGGGTTATCACGGTTGTAAACCGCACCCGCTCGCGTTTTTTGCTGAACACATGCCAGTTTCCGTCATATTCAAGACGGGCGGGGATGAGCCTTTTGCCCGCTTGCTGCGTTCTCACCTTAATTCTTACGTCAAAATCGTAGACGCCTGCCTTGTAGGAAAGGGAGTAGTCGCGGGCGAGAATGGTGTAATCGCTTTTACGGAACCAGGTGCTGAGGTCGTTATAAACCACCTCATCGGTATATTGCTTTTTCGGAACCGCCCGGAATACATAACAATCTTCGCCATTATATTCGACAGAAGTCAATTTGAAATCATACATCTTCGCCACAGAAGGCTCGAAAATGGCGGCGTTGTCGCCCATCAGCGGCACGCCTGACACTTTACTTCCGGGACTAAACATCAGTATTTTCAGTCTCTGCTTGTTCTTCTCTATTTGCCCTTTGCCTCTTTCATCAAGATAGCCCGCAACACTTTCCTTTTCATTGCAGACCTGTCCGTGAGTAAAAAACAGGTAGTCGTACAATTCTGCTGTATAGTACCTATGTTCCTTATTTCGTTTATAAAAATTTCCTGTTGTTTGTTCTTCCAACACCTGCATCGTACGGCAGCCATTGGCATATGTCTGCCTGGTCCTGCTGAAATAAGAGGCATCAACTTTTCCTTTTTTATCAAGGACTTTTATGTCGTTGATGGCCGTGTAATTGATGAATCGCAGGTTATGAAATGCCTTGAAAAAAGTCGTGTCCGTTCGGACGCGCCTGATAAAACCTGCAAGATCCCAACCACCACGTGCAGCCTTGATGGTCACAGCATCCATCTGTATAGGCATGGAGAAGATACTACTGTCGTAGCGTTGCGCGTTTACATTTATCGCACAAGCCAACATGAATAATATCAGCCACAACCTAATCATATTGCATCCTGTCATTTAATAGCGCCGTAACGATCACCATGTCTTCGGGAGTAGTCACTTTAATATTGCTGCGCTCACCTTCTACCAGGAAAACCTTCGTGCCACGAGCTTCTACAACGGTCGCCTCGTCAGTAAACATTTCATTAAACTGTTGTTGAAATGCCGGAAGTATTATTTCTGAGCGGAAGGTTTGCGGAGTTTGAATGATACGCAGGTGATCGCGGTTGATAGGGATGTTACGCTCATCTTCTACCATGCGCATACTTTCTGCAACAGGTATAGCAGGTATGGCACTACCTACTTGCACGGCCTGCTCATAACAACGTAGTATCAGGTCCGAGGTTACCAGCGGACGTGCTCCATCATGCACAAATATCACTGAGTTATCACCGCAGGCCTTCAGCCCGTTCTGAACACTGTGAAAGCGTGTTTCACCATCGTCAGGTCTATGCGTTCAGGAAATGACTGCAACACTATCTGCGCATAGCTCAGCTGATCTGCCGGCAACACGAGGACAATATGAATGTCGTGGAAGGCAGTAAGAAATGCCTTGATCGTATGGTGGAGTACAGGTTGGTCTGCTAACGGAAGGAATTGCTTAGGTATAGCGGTACCCATGCGCATCCCCTTACCACCTGCTACTATAACGGCGTATTTATCCATATCCCTGCAAAAAAAACTCTTTAAGACGGTACTACAAAGAAAAAGCCCCGCACCTGCGGGGCTTATATATTAGTGAACATCCTTCATCCAGCGTTTCAATAGCGGAGATAATATCAGCAGTAACACACCGCAACCAATGGATATCCAGGCTATTTTCTCAAACACACCCATGTACACGGGTAACGTTTCAATAGGATTAACCGCAAGACCAGTTCCCTCACCACCTTCTGATGGGATAGCCATGAGCGTACCAACAAGACCAGCCACATACTGACCGAACGCGCTCGCCAGGAACCACATACCCATCATCAGGCCCACCATCTTTGCAGGCGAGAGTTTCGTGATCATGGACAAGCCTATTGGAGACAGGCAAAGCTCGCCGCACGACATAATAAAGTATCCTACCACGAACATACCGAGCGATATTTTACCATCGGTACCGGCAGCATGTCCTGCCAATACAAATACATAGAAACTCAGTCCCAGTAGTATCAGGCCTATTGCAAACTTCAGCGGAGAATTGGGTTCCAGTCTCTTATTCGCCATCGCTACCCAGAGATAACCAAATACCGGGCTTAGCAAGATCACCCATACCGGATTCACTGAGTTGTTCACCGCGGCAGAAGAAAGTTCGAGCCCAAAGAAATTCATGTTCACGTTACGCGCTGCAAACAGGTTGAGCGAACCACCACCCTGCTCATAAAAACCCCAGAACAGGATAGAGAAGACGATCATTACTAATGCTGCAAATATTTTCAATCGCGCTTCCAGGTTTTCTTTGCCAGACAGGTAAAGAATATAACCCAGTGCTATCAAACCGAACGGCACGAAAACAGAGCCCATTACCTTATAGTAATACAACAGCGCAGCAAAAAGCGGGATGGCAACAAGACTACCGATGAACACAAGGCGCTCTTTTGCCTTATAATTAGGTATCACCTTGTCAGTTGTTATCATCTCGGTTTGGTCATCCTGCGGACGGTCCAGCATATCCCCCATTGCGATCTGCTCTTCTTTACCCGGTACCGGAGGCAAGCCTATCGGTCCAAGTGCTTTCTGACCGGTCTTAAACACGATTAAACCAACGATCATGAATACGCCAGCCAGCCCGAAACCAGCATGCCAGCTATAGGTTTGTCCTATCCAGCCACACAACAAGCTACCCAGGAAGGCGCCGATATTGATACCCATATAGAACATCGAGAAACCCGCATCACGGCGAGGGTCGTTAGGAGCATACAGGTTACCAACGATAGAGGAGATATTAGGTTTGAAGAAACCATTACCTACTACGATAAAACCCATACCGAGATAGAACGCCCATATATTATTAGGTATAGCCAGCGTAAAGTTCCCTATCGCCATCAATATACCACCCCAGAATATCGCCCTGCGAAAACCCATCAGCCTGTCGGCCAGTATACCACCAAAAACAGGCATGGCATATACCAACGCCTGGTAAGCACCATAAGTAAGATTTGCTTTTTCGTCAGGAAAAGCTTCGAACGATGCGCCCGATATCATGAACAGGATAAGCAGGGCGCGCATACCATAAAAGGTAAAGCGTTCCCACATCTCGGTCATGAACAGCACATAAAGTTGTTTGGGATACTTCCCTTTGAAATTTTGTATCTGTTCTACAGTGATTGTCTCTGAAGCCATCTATTGTCTTTTAATAAATTTGAGCCAAATTAGTTTTTATTTCTGATTAACCCTTTTTATCACCCGCAAAAAAGCCCGCTCTTGCGAACGGGCTTTTAATTAAAAGTCTATAATGTTTACCTGAGGCCATGCATCATCTTCAGCATCTTCTTCGAAAGCAGGAAGAGGATAACAGCAGCAGCACCTGAGAGTACAACGAATATCATGAAGAAATCATTCAATGTTGCGATCTCGTAACCAAAGAATGACGTGGCTTTACCATCTTCAGGGTACAGCTTGCTCAGCATACCTGCAAAGTCGTTGGCCATTGCATTTGCAAGAAACCATACACCCATCAGCAGCGAAGCAAGACGCATAGGTGCAAGACGTGCCACCATCGAAAGACCGATAGGCGACAGGCAAAGCTCGCCCCATGTATGCAGTACATACATACCCAGCAGCCAGAACATTGAAGCTTTTGTAGAAGCATCTACGCCTTTTACACCCATTGCTATAACGAGATAGCCAAGGGCAAGCAGCGAAAGACCGATGGCTTGCTTGGTTGGAGAAGCAGGTTCTTTATCTTTTTTACCAAGGCTGGTCCATATACCGGCAAACAGCGGCGCAAACAGGATGATCGCCAGTGGATTCACCGACTGGAACCACGCAGCAGGCATTTCCCAGCCAAATATGGTACGGTCAGTTTGCTGATCAGCAAATAACGTCAACGATGCACCCGCCTGCTCAAACGCACTCCAAAAGAAGATAACAAAGAAGGCCGCGATGTATATAACAACGATCCTGTCGCGTTCTACTTTAGTAAGGTTAGGGTCAGTAATAATGAAACCGGAAGCTGTAAGGGAAGTAGCAAACACCAGCGTACTGATCCAGTTAAAATCAACTACCAGCAGGAAGAATGCCCACAGCACTGCATAGATAACCAGCCATGTACCTATACGCGCAGGAGTGAATTCCGATTTCCTTGCAGTTGACAGCTTTGGATCCTGCTGTGCAGCAAAATCATCTTCGCGGTCATGGGCTACCACTACCTCGCCGGCGTCGTCGGCAGCGGCAGCATTCGAAACAGCTTTACTTGGCTTACCGCCTATCTGCTGTCCATCAGCCGTCACGATATATTTATCCTTCAACAACTGGAATACCACCAGGCCAAGTATCATACCTACGCCGGCAGCGAGGAAACCCCATTTATAGTCCACCTTTTCAGCCAGACCGCCGCAGATAAGCGGAGAGAAGAAAGCGCCAAGGTTAATACCCATATAGAATATAGAGAACGCGGCATCCACCCTTTTGTCGCCGGGTGCATATAACTGGTTTACCATGGTAGAGATGTTCGGCTTGAAAAGACCGTTACCTAACACTAACCCTGTAAGACCTACTACAAATAATATTTTGGCAAGGTCCATATTTGTGGATACCGATGCAGCACAAAAGAAGAGGACGAATTGTCCTATGGCCATTAATAATCCGCCCATAAAGATCGACCGCCTGTTACCCCAATACCTATCGGCTATAAAGCCACCTATCAATGGAGTGAGGTAAACTACCGCAGTGAAGTTTCCATAGATGCCCGAGGCAAATTTGGAATCGAACTGCAGCATTTTGGTCATGAAAAGGATAAGGATGGCGCGCATACCATAATAGCTGAAGCGCTCCCACATCTCGGTAAAAAACAGGACGTACAATCCTTTAGGATGCCCTTTTTGTTCGCTCATAAAAGGTTTTTTGTATTAAGTAATCGCGAAAGATAGTAAAATAATCAGGAGATGAAACCCTATGTGAATTGCGTGGTGGATAACTATTCTTATGGATAATAAACAAACAGCTTACCTCGATATTTAGAGGTAAGCTGCGGATAAATGATTAATGCACTTCTGCAATAAAAAGAAATGCACCGTTAATATTTTAGTTGATATTCTTTTCTTTCATTACTCCATTCAGCCAGCGGAGGACAGCAAATGCAAGTCCGGCAGCAACTACCAGTAGCAGGCAGTTAACAAGGAAGAAGTTGGCCTTATTCTCATAACCGTACCACAAACTGGCCAGTACGCCCGACATCTTATTACCAATAGCTGTTGACAGGAAAAAGCCACCCATCATCAACGCCGTAAGCCTCGGCGGACTGAGTTTCGAAACCAAGGACAATCCCATAGGACTTAGCAGCAGCTCACCTATGGTAATAACACCATACACGCCTACCAGCCACATCGGCGATACTTTCTCCGCACCATTGTCACCGGCATACACTGCCCCTACCATTACTAGTGTCGACAAGCCTGATATTAACAAACCAAAGGCTATCTTGGTAGCCGTTGTCGGTTCTTTATTTCTACGCCGCAGCATAGCGAAGAAGGCGACAATAATCGGCGTCAGCGCAACTACCCAGAATGGATTGACCGACTGAAACAACTCGGTACTTGTCAGGTATATGGGCTCGTCATTTTTAGGCTGCTTCTCGGGCGGCACATTGCGGAAGTATACATCCCTGTCGTATATTTTCACTGTCTTTCCGTCTTCCTTTACGGCCTGGAACTGCCCATCATACTTCACCACCGAGTCTATTTTCGTCGGCATAGTCTCTACCTGGTAGAGTGCGCGAGCCGGTCCTTCTATCACGGCAGCCACTTCCCTGTCGGTATAATATTTGGCCCAGCGGGTAAGCGCCGTACCGTTTTGTTTAAATACGGCCCAGAACACTATACTCAACGCAAATATCACTAGCAGCGCCGCTATCGGGCGTTTATCGGTAGCATTTGCTTTAGCCCAAAGCGATACATAGAATATTACTATCGGTATAGCTGCGAAGATGAAACCATCGGTACTATTGCTGCCGAAGATATTCTCCACTCCTAAAACATATTGCGGCGCGATCCAGCCGATAACACCGCAAATAAGCGCTGGCAGAAAAACCTTTCCGAATACTGTACCCATGCTGGCGTCTTCTTTCTGCACGGGCTTCAGCACGTCTGCCTGACGGATATGTTTCAAACCAATAGTAAATACAACAAGACCAACGAGCATGCCTATACCTGCGGTGGCAAATGCTGCCGACCAGCTGTATTTATTGCGCATCAAGGCTGCCAGTATCGGGCCCAGGAAGGCACCCATATTGATACCCATATAGAACAGGTTGTAGCCTGAGTCTTTACGTTCACGATATTCCGGCTCTGAATAGAGATTACCTAATAACGTAGAAATGTTGGGCTTGAAGAAACCGTTACCTATAATAATAAGTGCAACTGAGGTATAGAACATCGTCATACCCGGCAAGGCCAGCCCGAGGTAGCCCATTGCCATCAATATACCGCCGAGGTATACCGATCTGATATAACCTATCTTCCTGTCAGCCAAAAAGCCGCCCAGGAAGGGTGTCAGGTAGGTAAAGGCTATGAATGTGCCAAAAATATCATCGGCTGTCTTGTCAGGTATCGAGAGCCCTCCTCGCTTTACATCGATCATATATAGCACGAAAATGCCCAGCATCAGGTAGTAGCCGAAACGCTCCCACATCTCGGTAAAAAACAAATAAGGCAATCCTTTAGGGTGCTTGCGCCCCTGGACCGGTTGTTGCTCCATAAAGCTGTTTTAAAATTTCGTGAAAGATAAACCTTGCTTTTGAATAATTTTGCCCCTTCAACAGGGTTAGACTAAATATTACAATGCAGGCATATAACATATTACTTCTTGGTTCGGGCGGCCGCGAGTCTGCCATCGCATGGAAACTTCGTCAAAGCAAATATTGCAAAGAGCTCTTCATTGCGCCCGGCAATGCAGGTACAGCGCAATACGGCAGCAACCTGAACTTCTCTCCGACTGATTTTGAAGAGATCAAAAGAGTTTGCCTGGAAGATCATATTGATATCCTGTTTCCCGGTGGCGAAGATTCGCTGGTGGCCGGTATCTGGGACTTTGTAAAGAACGATCCCGACCTGAAACACATCATGGTTGCAGGCCCGTCCAAGGATGGTGCACAGCTAGAGGGCAGCAAGGCTTTCTCTAAAAAGTTTATGCGCCGCCACAGCATACCTACTGCGGGCTACCGCGAATTCTCTGAAGAAAACTTCGACGAGGGTATGGCTTATCTCGATGCACATAGCCTGCCTATAGTATTAAAGGCCGACGGACTTGCCGCTGGGAAAGGTGTTGTTATCGCAGAAACAAAGGCCGAGGCCATTGCAAGCTTCACTACCATGATCAAAGAAGCACAGTTTGGTGAGGCAAGCAAGAAAGTGGTAGTTGAAGAATTCCTGACCGGGATAGAGCTTTCTGTTTTCGTTATGACAGACGGCACTAACTATGTACGCCTGCCCGAAGCAAAAGACTACAAACGCATCGGTGAGGGCGACACAGGCCCGAACACCGGCGGCATGGGTGCTATTTCTCCTGTACCCTTTGCAGATGCCGCTTTCATGCAAAAAATTACTGAGCGCATCATAGATCCAACAGTGAAAGGGTTGAAAGAAGAAGGCATTGTTTATCACGGGTTCATATTCTTTGGTCTGATAAACGTAGGTGGTGATCCTTATGTAATAGAATACAACTGTCGTATGGGCGATCCTGAAACGGAGGTTGTAATGCCGCGATTGGAGAATGATCTGATCGAGCTGATAGTTAAAATGCACGAAGGCAAGCTGAACGAAGTGGAGATAAAGCACGACAAACGCGCTGCCTGTACCGTGATGCTTGTGTCTGAAGGCTATCCCGGCAGCTATCCGAAAGGAAAAGTGATGAGCGGTTTCGACAAATCACATGGTAGCATCCTGTTCCACGCCGGTACTTCTGTAAAAGATCACCATACAGTCACCAGTGGCGGACGTGTACTGGCAGTAACTTCTTATGGAGAAACCCTGAAAGATGCCCTCGCTACTTCGTTTGACAATGCAAAACACATCGAATACGAAGGCAAATACTACCGCAGGGATATCGGGTACGAATTCAACTAGCCAATTCGCCGATAGGACAATGCGGCAATGCGATAACGGCATTGCCGCATTGTCGCATTAACACATTATCGCATTGTCTGAAATGCCTTTCCCAGCGCATCAATAACATCACCGGCCACCGTCGCCTCTTCCGAGTGTATCCGCGAGGCGTATTCTCCTGCTAATCCATGCAGGTACACACCCATGATGGCGGCATCGTGCGGTTCGTATTTCTGTGAAATGAGGCCGGTAATGATCCCGGTGAGCACATCTCCGGTTCCAGCTGTTGCTAGCCCAACATTACCGGTAATATTATAGCTGCATTCGCCCTCTGGGCCTATCACCGCCGTATACCTGTCCTTCAGTACAATAGTAATATTATACTTCATGGCCTGTGTACGCGCGTGTTCTAACCGCAGCATGCTGTTAGATGTTTTACCAAATAAGCGTTTGTACTCGGCAGGATGTGGTGTGAGCACACTGCCAGCAGGTATTTTATGAAGCAGCTCCGGTTGTTTTGCCAAAATGTTCAGGGCATCCGCATCGATCACTATCGGCTGCTTACATGCATCCAGGAAATTCGAAAACGCTTTTGCTGTTTCATCCTTAGTACCGATCCCCGGCCCTATCCCTATGGCATCAGTATTCTCCCAGTCTGCTATGCGTGTAATGTATTTTTCTCCTTTTATCGTGCACATAGCTTCCGGTACCAGGGTCTGGATAATATTGTATCCCACTTCCGGCACCAGCGAGCGCACTTTACCCGCGCCCGCACGTCCTGCAGCCTTTACTGCCAGCGAGATAGCGCCCATCATACCATAACTGCCACCGATCAATAACGCAGTACCGAATGTGCCTTTGTGCGAGAAAGATTGACGCGGCTTGTAAATGGCGCGCACTCGCTCCTCGCCTGTTGTTTGATAGTTGGTGTGCGTAGAGGAAATAAACGTTTCATGCAAGCCGATGTCGAGTATATGAATATCTCCGGCAAAAACTCCTGTCTCCGGATGCAGGAAAGCTCTTTTGTAAAACTGGAAGCTCAGGGTATCATCTGCCTTGATGATCGAGGCATCTTCACCGGGAATGTTATCAGCGGGCATGCCGCTGGGTATGTCTATCGCCACCTTCCTGTTGGGGCGGTCGTTGATATGGTTAATGAAATTAGCGATCCAGCCTTCGGCCTGCCGATTTAGTCCCGTGCCCAATATCGCGTCTACGACCACAATATTCTCAGGGATATCTGTAATGAAGGTTTCCGGTTGCAGGATATCCACTAAGCTATTGTCAATACTTTGCAGCCTCTCCAGGTTAGCCTGGCAGTCCGGCGACAACTCGTCGCTGAATTGCAGTAGAAAAGCCTTGGCACCATAGCCCAGCCGATGTAGCATACGAGTGATCACAAGGCCATCGCCACCGTTGTTGCCCGTGCCGCAAAGCACCACGAAAAGGGATTCTTTGGGAAAACTGGCCATCAGCCATTCCACGCATTTTCCGGCTGCGCGTTCCATCAGCTCGCGCGAGGTAATACCCGAAGCATGTATCGTATAGGCGTCACATGCCCTTATCTGCGGGGCAGAAAAGATTTTCATAGCCGAAAATAGGCATTTGTACCATTCGGACAAATGCTTATCTCGTAATACATACCCGCTGAACAGGCAAGGGGTTAGTTTTGGAGTCTATTTTCATGTAATATATTCCGGCGCTGAGATCGCTGACATCCAAGGTCATCGAATTTGACCTCATTATTGACTTTTTTACCACCATCCCCACATTATTGAACAATACTGCTTCAATAGGTTGCGATACAACAAAGCTGTTTATCCGCACAGTAATACCCGTGCTTGCAGGGTTAGGAAATACTGATAATCCCGAAGCCTTAAATTTAAAAGTCACAGTATATGATTCGCCGTAATACCCATTCGTATATTTCAGGCGGCACCTGATACTTTCATCATCTTTTATTTCACCCGGTCGAAGCCTGAATTCAATTGAATCTCTCAACGGTTGGGTCAGATCAATCGATGTATAGGTTCGTGAGCCAAGGTGTTCAAACTTATCGTCCACCGGTTCTAACACAACCTGGACATCGGCTGTTTTTGAAAAACCGGGATTCGTCAATTCAAATGCAATATGGCCTACTAACCCCAAAATCTGCGTATCAAGGTCGATTTTTACAAAAGGCAATAGGAGTGCGGCTGCATTTATGTTCGCCGCCAGGTTTTCCTGGCATGTAGGTATTATTTCCGATGCAGGTTCATAAAAGCCCGATCCTACTTCGGGCGTAAATGCAAAAACTTTATTTTTTGTCGTTTGTTCCCCATACATCCAATCTTCCGAGCTACCATTGGCCAGGTAACCAAGCATATTGTAGCAATTACCCTGGTTATAATTGTTCGCCTCCGTTATCACATTCGCCAGGGCATCATAAGTTGCAGAATCAGGGCACTTCATATTTTGGTATCCCCATGGGTAAATAAGCACCTGGCTGTATGAATGGTAGTTAAGCGCGATGAGGAAGTTATGATTTTCAAAAAACCATTTTACGGCGCGAGTTTCCGGTTCGGAAAAGGCGCTGGTTCCCCTTGATGTTTCTGCGCCCATAATGGACTGTGACCCCATATTATCAAACCCCCATTTGTATCCGTAATTTCTGTTAATATCTACGCCGATTGCCGAGTAGTACTTTCTTCGGTTTGTACGCCACATGCCACCGCCTTTAGGATTGGTGCTGATGTTGTATATATATCCGTCAGGATTGATGCAGGGGATGAAATACATTTCCGTATTGTCTATCAACGCGCGTATTTTCTCGTCCTTATCATAGTTTTCCAATAAATGCCAGAGAAAATAGATCATTTGCGAAAGGCTGCCGGGTTCCCGGGCATGGTGCAACGCCGTGTATATTATCTGCTTCTTACCTGCCTGCTCCTCATCCGGCTTGTTCGATATCCTTAGCCAATGGATCGGCCTTCCCTCTGCAGTCCGGAAGGTATCGATCTGGGTCAACTCGCTGATAAGATGAGGAAACGCCGTTCGCATCGATTGGAATATTTGCAGCATCTCATCGTAGGTAAAATAACCGGCATAGCTACCCAGCTGAAAATTTTCTGGTGTTCCTCCGGTTTGTGTGGTTTTAAGGAGCTCGTTAGTTCCGTTCAGCTCACTATAGTACTTGCCCACATCAGCGATCAATACTTCGGTTTTGAATCCATGTTTCCGGATAATATCTACTTCGCCTTCGGACAGCTCGGTAACAATGTCGTTGTTCTGGCCGCGTTGCAGATGGTCTATTTCTACTCCCAGCGAGATCAGTTCATTTAAGTTAGACTTATCAAGCGATATTTTTACGCGAGAAAATTTTTGTGCGGAACAGGTAACAGCAATACATAGGATCAAGGTAAAAGCCAGGAATCGCATATCAATATTTTAGCAGTTAATAATATTACTTAAAACATTGAGTTTTATTGTGTTTTTTGGTCACGATACTGTAATTCCTATCTTTGTTTGCCCCTAAACAGGATTAAAAACAGTATTTTTCGGGGCTCAACCTTATTTATAGTAAAATTAATTTTATGCTAAACCGCTTCGGCCTTGTAGCCGCTTTGTTATTATGCCTTTCGTTTGGTGCCTATGCCCAAACCGACAATGCTATTATCAAAGGGTTTGTTTACGACCGCTCTTCCGGTGAACCTATGATCTTCACCAACGTTGTCCTGACGGGCACCCAGTTTGCTGTGCAAACGGACGTAAACGGTTATTTTTCGTTCACGCAGATACCCGAAGGCAGCTATACACTGTTCACCACCGTTATGGGTTACGATACTTCCAGGATCAGCATTACCGTAAAACCGGGTGACCTGATCACCAAAAAAATCTTCCTCAACAGGGCTGACCGGGTGCTGAAAGGCGTGGAGGTGTCTGCGCGCAAGGTAGAGAAGACCACCCAGATCAATGCGGGTACTACTTCTGTAACAGCTCGCGAGATCAAGCTGATGCCCAGCGCTGGTGGTGAGCCGGATATCGCACAGTACCTGCAGGTAGTGCCCGGTGTGGTTTTTACCGGCGACCAGGGTGGCCAGCTGTACATCCGTGGCGGCGCGCCTTCTCAAACAGGTATCCTCCTGGATGGCGTTACCATCTACAATCCCTTCCACCAGATAGGTCTGTTCTCAGTTTTTGAAACTGACGCGATCCGTAACGTAGATATTCAGAGCGCCGGTTTCAATGCGCAGTATGGCAACCGTACTTCCGCGATACTTGACGTACGCACCAAAGACGGTAACAAGAACCGCACCTCAGGTAAGGTATCTGTATCTCCGCTCATGGCTCGCGCTATGCTTGAAGGGCCTATATCCAAGCCAAAAAATGAAGGCGGTGCGGGTTTCACTTACCTGCTGGCTGCCAAGCATAGTTACTTCGATAAAACGTCGACCTCCATTTATGGTGGTCTCGGAGAACCTTTTAAAAGCAGTCTGCCTTATTCCTTCACCGATCTGTATGGTAAACTAACTTTCAACGGTGACAACGGTAGCAAGATAAACGTGTTTGGATTCAACTTCGATGATAAAGCCAAAGCGATCGATCCTGATTCTCTTACCGAAGCGGCAAGCATCGGCTGGAAAGCAACCGGCGGCGGTACTACCTTCGTTATCACCCCGGGCAACAGTTCTGCACTTATCAATGGTCGTTTTGCATACTCCAAATATTCCCTCAGCTACAAAGAGGCTGATTTTGTTGCCATGCCCGGCAGTGCCTACGATGGTACACGTACCAGCGGCATTGAAGGTTTCGAGGGCGGTATCGACTTCACCTATTACATGCCAAGGTACAGCCAGCTGAAATACGGTCTTGAAGTAAGCGGCCTCCACACGGCACTGGATTACCTGAATGAGAACGGCAATACGGTAGCTCTCGATCGGCGGAACACTTCTGCAGCTTTATTCGTGATGTTCCGTAAAAACTTCGGCGACAAGTTCATTTTCGAACCAGGTTTCCGTCTGCAGTATTATTCAGCGATCAGCGCGCTTTCGCCTGAACCTCGCTTAGGCATGAAGTATAACGTAAGCCGTAATGTACGTCTTAAAGCAGCCGGGGGCCTCTACTCTCAAAATATCATCAGCACCAAAAGCGACCGCGATATCGTAAACTTCTTCACGGGTTTCATCCTGAGTCCGGACGAACCAGTTGAGAATATCACCGGGGAGGAACTGAATAAGAATCTGCAAAAAGCTTATCATGCGCTGGGCGGCATTGAGGTAGACATTCAGAATGTTGAATTGAACCTGGAGCCCTGGTATAAGAGCTTTTACCAGCACATAGAACTTAGCCGCATTAAGATCACTACCGGTAATTTCACATCCGGCGAAGGTACTGCTAAGGGTATCGACCTGTCAGCCAGGTACAACAGGAACCGCGTTTACCTTTGGGGAGTTGTTTCTTACCAGGAGATCTTGTACCAAACACTTGTGCTGAAAGATAATGTGGTGCGTATCGACGACAAAGGCAACCAGCTGTTTCAAAAAGAAGTACAGAGCTATGCGCCACCTTTCGACCGTCGCATAAACGTTAACCTGATGGCAGCTTACACCGCAGGTGCTAAAAAAGACTGGGAAATATCTGCAAGGTATAACGTAGGTTCTCCGTTTCCTTTTACACAAACACAGGGCTTTTACGAAAACCTCACCTTGCTCGGTCCCAACAACCCGCTTGACCAGAACATTAATACACAGAACGGAAGCACAGGTATCTTATATGCAACCCAGATAAATGGCGGTCGCCTGTCATGGTACCACAGGCTCGATTTCTCAGTACGTAAAAGGTTCACACTGTCTCAATATTCTAATATCGAGACTACCCTTAGTGCGACCAACGTATACGATAGGCAGAATATATTTTATGTTAGCCGCATATCGGGCACACGCGTTTACCAATTACCTGTATTCCCAAGCCTGAATGTGACATGGAATTTCTAATTGAATGAACTACAGCAAGAAACTTATTATAACCGGAAGCCTGGCTTGCCTCCTGATGGGCAGCCAGGCTTCGGCTCAAATACACAGTCCGTACCTTCCGGAGAACAAATGGCTGACCATAGCGGAAGAACAATTTAACCAGGGACATTATAGCACCGCAGCGAACTCTGCGTTGACCTATATTTCCCAAAGCCAACAAAAGACGCATTCGCGACGAATAGACGCGTTGGACAAGGCCCGGTATATTGTTACAGTGGCTGATTTGAAGCTGATGAAAGAAGGCTGCATCGATTCTGCCATCAACTTTATCAACGCCACTGCCGACCCTGCGTTTCAGCAGCGAACGGCTTATGCACTGGCCCAGTATTACTTCCGTAATAATATGCTGACGCAAGCCATACCTTATTATGAGCTGGCCGGTATCTCCAATCTCACCAACGAAGAGATCGCCAATGCCAAATTCGAGCTTGCGTACGCCTATTTTACCATGCGGCAGTTCGATAAGGCTGAACCTCTTTTTGCTTCCATCAAGCAGTTGGCCAGTACTTATACTTCGGCGGGTCATTATTATTTTGGTTTGCTTGCCTACAACCAGGGAAACTTTGCCGAGGCTTTGACAAGCTTTGAAAAAATAAAGAACGAGAAGCAGTATAAGAGCATTGTACCGTATTACATAGCAGAGATACATTACTTCACCGGCGACAGGAAGAAAGCCTTGCAGGAGGCCTTACACCTGATGAAGCGCCCGGAAAAATCTTATTACGACAACGAGTTGCATTTGCTGGCGGCGCAGGTGTTATTTGAAGAGCAACGCTATGGCGAAGCCCTTCCCTACTTTGAACACTACTACAACAACGTAGAGAAGATCAGGAAAGAAGACCTGTACGAAATGGCCTATTCCTACTACAGGGTGAACGAATGGCAAAATGCTATCGACAAGTTTAAGCCGCTGAGCTCATCGCGTGATTCGCTTGGTCAGACCGCCATGTACCTGCTGGGCGATGCCTACCTGAAAACGAACGACAGGAAAAGCGCACGCAACGCGTTTGCGTTTGCCGCAGATATGCCCTTCAATTCCGGCCAGCAGCAGGCAGCATTATTATTAGCTGCAAAGCTTTCTTATGAAATGGGGCATTACGACGATGCTACCACGCATGTTAATACACTACTCTCCAATTATCCTTCATCACCGTATTCAGACGAAGCAAAAACACTGCTGTCTGGATTGTTACTAAAGACCAGTAACTACGAAGAAGCATATGCCGCGCTGAAAGGAGTGACCAATCGTGATAACAACTACTGGGTGACGCTGCAAAAAGTAGCTTACGGTTATGCCATACAGCAAATTCAACTGGGCAATCTTGCGGAAGCAGACAGGCTATTCTCAGAATCATTGCAGCAACCAAGAGACGACCGCTACGAAGCCGCAGCCAACTTCTGGAGATCAGAACTGGCTTACAGAATGCAACGCTATGGCGAAGTAACCGGGTATGCGCAAAAATACCTTGCGGCAACGCTCGTACGCGATGATGTGAAATACCTCAGTGCTTCTGCCACGCCACACAATGCGTATCTCAATATGGGCTATGCTGCTATGCAACTGAAGGACTTCAGTTCTGCGCAGGGCTATTTTGGCAGGGCGCAACAGTCGCAGGATGAGGAAGCAACCGACCTGCTGACAGCAACACTACGTGAAGCTGATGCCGTATTCATGCAAAAAGACTATGCGCGTGCTTTAAGCCTTTATGACAAAGTTATAGCTGGCAACAGTCCGGAAGCCGACTATGCAAAGTTCCAAAAATCTAAGCTTCTTGGATTGCAGGGAAAGAACCCAGAACGCGCTGCACTACTACAATCGCTCATTAACAGCACACCCCCGTCTGCTTATGCGGCAGACGCCCGGTATGAACTTGCACTAACCTACATAGAAGAGAATAAATACCAACAGGCTGTCAGCATGCTGATGCCGCTGGCTGAAGCTGTTGACCGCAGGGACATGGCACCCAGAGCATGGATGAAGATCGGCTTTGCTTTTCAACAGCTCAATAGTAGCGACAAAGCTATCGATGCATATAAGCACGTGGTAACTGAGTTTGCGTCGTCGGAAGAAAGACCTGCAGCTCTTGACGCATTAAAAAGCCTGTACATCGAAAGCAACCAGCCAAACGCTTACGCCAGGTTGCTGGAAGAAAACAATATTTCATCGGAAGGTGACAACACACTTGACTCCACTTTCTATGCAGCGGCTGAAGCACAATATGCTGCCGGTAAGTACAGCAATGCGAGACAGTCGTTGGCACAGTACCTGCAACGGTATCCCAACGGCATTTTTGCAGCAAAGGCGCATTACTACAAGGCTGAAAGCCACATGCAGCTGAAAGAAGCTAAAGAAGCCCGGGCCGAGTATGCATTGGTTCTCTCGTCACCGTGGAGCGATTTTACCGAGAACGCGGCACGCAAAGCGGCTATACTTGCGCTTCAGAATAAGGACTATACAACTGCACGCGAGTATTACAACACGCTGCGCATGGCCGCAGGCAGCAACGAAAGCAAGCAGCAAGCTTTCAACGGCCTGATGCAGACGAACTATGAACTGGGCAACTACGACGCCGCTGCTGCCTATGCAGATACGCTGTCGCAGCAACCGGGGCTCGACGAAAACACATCGAGCACAGTAGCATTATATAAAGCACGTGCGCTGCAACGCAATAACAAAACAGCAGAAGCGCTGAATGCATACAAACAGGCTGAAGCGTCGAAAGTGAGCGCAGTAGCTGCCGAAGCGCGCTACCGTATATCGGAGATCTACCTGCAGCAAAACAAACTTACCGAAGCTGAGACCGCTGCCAATAATACGATCAAGCTTTCTGCCGGCAATGACTACTGGATCGTAAAATCGTACATCTTACTTGCTGATGTGCTGGCGCAGCAGAAAGATTATTTCAACGCGAAGGCAACGCTTCAAAGCATTGTGAAGAATACGAAGATCGCGGATCTGAAACAGGAAGCAACTGATAAGCTGGAGCAGGTAAAAAAACTGGAAAAACAACAAAGCAAACTGTCTGAAGAATAAGTCCATGAGATTAAGAACATTTTGCCTCTTACTGATAATACTGGGTTTAACGCTCGACACTTCTGCTCAACGCAGAAAAAAGAAAGCTGTACCCAAACGTCGCACCACGCAAACGAAAGCGAAAGCCCGCAAAACAACTTTGCAGCGCAGCAGTTCTAAAGACACACTGCTGAAAGGTGCTACTATCGAGATCTTGCAATCGTACAAACCCGAGGTGAAGAATACTCCCAAACCGGAGTTTGCAACCAATCTGCCCCCGGTAGATACTACCACACCAAGGCTTGACTATGACGTGCCGCAGCAATCACTGTCCTACACATACAGTTCTACTCCACTCCGACCTCTGGCACTGGGTAACGATTCTGTAGAGAACACCTTTGCCAACTATGTAAAATTGGGTGGTGGTAATTTATCTACACTATACCTCGACGCTGGCATCGGCAGTTTCAACAGTTACAACTATGAAACTAACCTGAATGTTCACCACCTGTCGCAGGCGGGGAACATTGAGTTTCAAAAAACTTCGCTCAGCTCGATAGATGCCGACGGCACCCTGCACCGCGACGGCCATGCAGTGCATGCAAGCATTGACGCATTAAGAAACCAGTTCCACCACTATGGCTACGACCACGATGTGTTCTCCTACGATAAAGAAGCTGTAAGAAAGACCTATTATGGCATGCGCGTAGGTGCTGACCTGAAAAACGAGGATAAAGGCTTTGAGGGACTGGACTACCACCCGTCCATCAGCATGTCGGTGTATGGCACACCGCACAATACTGTATTCGGCGCTACCGAGCGTTCCTTTAACCTTGCAGTCCCTGTATCTTATGAGGTAGACACGACGCTTACTGCACTTATGGGTGTAAACCTCGGAATCGCCGGCTTCAATGATGCGTTTATCCAGCAAAGCAACAACTACTTCCAGCTGACACCGGGTGTACGTTATACTAAAGGCAACATCTCAGGAAATGCGGGCCTCTACCCGACTGTAGGCAAAGGCGGTATCTTTTACGTACTTCCTGATATCGAGGCCCGCTTTGGTATCGGTCAGTCTCAGTACACGTTCAATACGGGCTGGAAAAGCCAGCTGCGTCAAAACACCTTCGAGCAGCTGTCCACCATCAACCCATACATGTGGGACTCTTATACTGTAAAACAAACCCGCAGCGATGAGATCTTCGGTGGCGTGCAGGGCAATGTCGGCAACCACATCAGCTTCGGCGGAAGACTCAGCTGGTGGAAACACCACAATATGCCGCTTTTCATCAATGACACCCTGTCCGATGAAAAAAGATTCCTGGTAGTGTACGACAGGGTGACGGCCATGGCTTTGCAGGCTAACGTCCGTTACCAGGTCGCCAACACGTTCTCAGTTGGTCTTAGTGGCACCTGGACAAGCTATTCAGCAAGAACGTTCGACAAAGCATGGCACATGCCCGGCGTACAGCTGAAGGGCGATGTAATGGTAAAACCATTGCCGCAATTGGTGGTGACAGGCTATTTATCTGTGCTGGATGAGCTATATGCGCTAACCAAGGGCGACCAGGTGGCCAAACTGAACACCATAGCCGACATTGGGGCTGGCGCCGAATACAGCT
>JAJNBR010000244.1 GCA_021156265.1 Flavipsychrobacter sp. | reverse complement strand
ATCGTAATAGTATTTCCAGCCCTGTATAAAAGAATCTTTGGGTAACACTACGGTAGCGTTCGGGTTGGCTATCAGGCGCATTTTGGGCTTGCGATAGAGAAAGCGGCTCGAATAGGAATAGAAACTGTCAACAGGAACATATGCCGTATCATAAATGTCAATGATCACGCGCCTGTCCAACTGGTTGGTAAAACGCACGCCGGCTATCGTACTATCGGTGGGGGCAGGATCAGGAATTGGGTCTGGATCTTTATCTTTTTTACAGGCAGCAATGGAGCATAACAGGAGTAAGGCTAACAGGCAATTTTTCATAAAATAGGTTTTGGTACCACGAAGCTAACCAACGATAACAACAGCACCTAGAGTATCACATGGTTTTGACAGTAAGTTTACAAATCAGTGCTGAGTAGAATCCATCAACTGATTGCGGTGATCGGAAAAATGTTCACCATCACCGTTTTCTTAGCATGCAATACAGTGTTGCAGGCCAGGAAGAGACAGTAGGTGCAAATGAGCAGTATCACTGTGCCCAGTATTATAGCCCAAAGCCTGCGGCGGGTACCACCAAGGGCTATGACGATGCCGCCCGCTATTGCAGTAAACAACAACAGCAATAGTATCGGCATCGTAAGGCCGAATGTACTCTCACCCATGGTGAGCTTGCTAAGGTCCATGATAAAGTCCCTCCGGCTGCTGTAGCAAAAAAACTCAGCCATAGAGCGTGATTTATAAGCATGGAATTGATGAAGCCGTATTCCTTTAGGACGAACGGGGAGCGCTGCAAAAAATGCTAAGGAATCACGCGTATGATCTTGACGAATCTTCCCCGGTAATATGCGTTGAGGGGTGTGGTGGTTACGCCATAGGCTTTACCCGAAGTGGAGTGAATAAACAGTATGCTGCCTTCGTTATTGGCAGTGATGATGCCTATGTGTCCTATAGCACGTTCAGTGCTGTCGGTGCCGGTGAAGAGGATAAGATCTCCGCGGCGCGCATTGACCGGCGGTACTTCCATACCCCGGTTGTCAAAATCGATAGAAGAACGTGGTACGGGAATGCGGAAATGATGGAACACATAACTGATGAACCCGGAGCAGTCGAAGCCGGTGGCGGGGCTGGTGCCTGCATACTTGTAGGGCACTCCGAGTAATGTTTCCGCAAAAGCCACGATACTGTCGGCCAGCTGTGCGGTGGAATCGGTAGCGTATCCTTTGAAGGTATCGGGAGGCATCGCTGCAACGGCAGGGGTATCTTTTGCTTTTACAGGGGGCAGCGCAGTGTCTATGGTGTAGCTATTGGGTATATCCGATACCTTTGCCCGTTCGCAGCTGGCAAAAAGCATTGGTACACAGATACATATCAACCACACCCGGTTCATGCCTCAACTGTAAATAAAACCGTTCCTCTTGCCATAAAACGTAAAGCCCCGGGCTTTCGCACCAGGACTTTTATAGGAAAAATTAACACACTTATTGCTTTCTAACAGACGTGAGCAACCTGGTTGTGGTTAGACCAACTAGTTTTTCACTACTGTGCATGTGCTAACTACCTGCCCGTCGTCTATGCTCAGTATGTAAGTGCCGGCAGCAAGTTGGGTAATGTCCAGGTCCGCATCGCCGGTTATGTTTTGCGTTATGTGTACTTTGCCGGTCATGTCTGCGAGGCTGAGGGCAAGCGCATGTGTTGGTTTATCACCGAAAGAAACTTTTAAAATGCTCTGTGCCGGATTGGGATAAACGCTGAAGGCGACATTGCCTAAAGTGGTTGTTTCTTTTACCGACAATGCTTCGGTCATGTGCAGCTCTGCAGAGTTGAGGATGCGGCGTTTGAGTTTGTCGGTATCGTAATGCTGCACCAAGGCTATCAGGTGCATTTTGTCCCTGTCGTAGCCATAGGGCAAACCGTAGGTAAACTCATATTCATACTCGTTGCTCTTGTTGATGGTTGCAGGCAGGCTGCCTTGCACGCCCCAGGGGCCACCCAGCATGGCGCGCAGCACGCGCTTGTGGTAATAGTTGTATGGGTCGGGTGCGTCTTCCTGGTATGCTTTAATGTCGTCTTCGGTCAGGTATACGTTAAAGCGCAGATCACCGCCCGTGTTGAGCCATGCTTTAGCGGCTACCTTTATCTTTAGTTGCCGGCTGGCTACATCGTAGCTCACGCTTTTGAAGTACACTTGCAACGGCTCATAATACCGTTCGCGCTCTTTGTAACCGGTCATGCCGCCTCCCGAAACATAAAGACCCTCCAGGCTGGCAAAGAAAGGGAATTGGAACCTGTCGTATACTGGTGCAGGGTGTGCAAAGCCAAATGCGCTATTCATTACCGCGCCGTCGGAGTTGTAGATCACATCGTTCGGGTCGGTATAGATATTGGCGACAGCGTAGTTGGAATCCTGGGCGATGTACTTATTGGTATATACAGCTGCCTCGTAACATGGCCCGCATTTCTGGTGCTTGAATACCTCGAATACTACATTCTTCTTAGGCAGTGCATCGTAAACAGATATAGTTTGCGTGACGGTGTCGTTGGCAGGATTGGTATCGCCGGTCACTTTAATCCAGGCTTTGAGCTGATAGCCGCCGACGGCAGGCAGGGTGACCGTCATGGCAGCTTTCTTCACCAGCGCCGCTAAACTATATATTTTGTAATCACCATAGCTCAACGCGACAGATTGGATGGCCCCGTTGTCTTGCTGCCAGTAAAGCGTGGAGGGCTGGAAACCTGTAGAGGCTACATTCTTCACCGTAAAATTGAACAGGTGCGTGCCCGGTATTTGCAGTTCAAGGGGTGATACAGCTATGGCAGCCCAGTCTTGAGCAAGTGCAGGGGAGGACAATAATGAAAGAGCAAGTAAAGAAAGGGTTATTCTTTTAGTCATAGGTAGAGTGGTTAGGAGACTAAAGATACCCAAACAACCTCTGCATGAAATACCCGGGGCTATTCCTTGCGCAAAAATGACAATGGCGGGAAGAATCCCGCCATTTAGCTGTTAAATGTCAATTTACAACCTATACTTCCAGGCAAACCCTGTTGTTGGCGATGCGCTATAGTGGCGACCGACAGCAACCTGTAAGCCGACAGCAAAGGAACAACCATGCAGTGTTTGCTACAAGAGTTATTCGACATGAAATCTTCCGTTTTTTAACGGTATTAGCTTCGCCGTGGCGGGAAGGGGGCAATAGGATTTTTAAGTAGTTTTAGTGAAAACACCGCGATGGAAGCAGGTATCAAATTCAAAACGGTAGACGAGTATATGCGCAGCGTACCGCAGCAGGCCAGGGCGATGGCCGATGATATACGCACTGCCATCAAACAGGCAGCGCCGAAAGCAGAAGAGCTCATTAGCTATAATATGCCCGCTTATAGGCTGAATGGTGTGCTGGTATACTTCGCCGCCTATAATAAACACATCGGCTTTTATCCTGCAGGCAAAAGCGCGATAGATGCTTTTGCTGACGAGCTGGAAGGGTACAAGACCTCGAAAGGGGCTATCCAGTTCCCGCTCGACAGGCCGATACCTAAGACGCTGGTGAAGAATATGGTGAAATTCCGCATCAAAGAGAACAATGAAAAAGCGGCATTGAAGGCGATAAAGAAATAGGCTACACACTCATCAGCACCAGGTTGCCCAGTAGCGTGGTCATAAAACAGACGATCATACCGAAGAAGATAATATCTACCAGCCTGCGCCAGTTGATCTCGCCACGCGAGGTAAGATCGTAGATGACGTTGATGAGCAACAGGAAGCTCAGAGCTATGAAACTATAGAAAGTAAACCCCAGCTGCCTGCTGAGAAAGGTGCTCCACCATCGGGTTTGAAGTTGGTCCAGCTCATCGGGTGTCAGCATGGTGAAGATGCTGCTAGCGCCCATCACTCCCGCAATGACCACCACTCCCGCATAGTTCCACCCACCGATACGCTTGAACATTTGATAATGTTTACGGTAGAGAGCACACAAAAAACGTGCACCTGCACCGCACAGCTATAAAGAGAACGCCCGCAAATTCATGTCTGCGGGCGTTGATCTATACTTAGTGTGACTGGCTTATTTTTTCACCATCTTCGATTTGCAATTGAATTCAGGTGGGCCGGGGTGAATCGCTTTGAACTGAAGGTCGAGATCGATGATGCCGTTGATCATAAATGTTCCGGTGCCGTTTATGAAATAATAGCTGTCCGTTATCTCGTCAAGCGTGAACTTTTTGCTTTCGCAGTCAACAGTAGCGGTAGCTTTTTCGCCGTAGCCGGGAAAGTTCCCGATCTCTATTTTATTTCCGCCGGTCAGTTTGATGGTAGCATCTGTTGTGCCGAAATTGCCATTACAATCGGTTGGGTCCTTGATATACGAGCCAACCAGTTTTTCCTTGCAGTCGCCTACAGCGTCTATCTTAAGGTTGAACGGGTATTCTTTGGTAACACCCGATGCGCTAACGCCTTTGATCTTTACGGCATGCGTACCAACGGTGGCAGCATAGCCAATTTTGAGCGTAAGAATGGAAGCGAAATCCGGGGTGCCTTTCTCCGAAGAGAACGTTGGGGTTACTTTGTCGGGCAGGCCGGTTATAGAAAGGGTTACCTGCTCCTGTGCACCGGTCTCCTGGGCTATAGCGAGCCCGATGTTGATGGATGTATCCTGCCGTGTGTTTACGTCGCTTACGCCGTTTATACGATAGTCGTTTTTTGATGATTCATCTTTGCTGCATGACAGGGCAAAGCAACATATGAGCAGTAGTA
>JAJNBR010000028.1 GCA_021156265.1 Flavipsychrobacter sp. | reverse complement strand
ATACCATCGGCATTCCGGGACAAAATGAATGGCTGGATGTTCGGCTGCGATATTTGCCAGGATGTGTGTCCGTGGAATCGCTTTGCACAACCTCACCACGAATCGATGTTTACCCCTATACCAGAAGTACTTGATCTCACTGCCGGCGAGTGGAATGCAATGACCGAAGATGTGTTCAGGAAAGTTTTCAAAACATCGCCCATGAGCCGGCCGAAATGGAAAGGTATTCAGCGCAACCTGAAGGCGATCAAACAACAGTAGCTACTTATTCTTCCCTTCCAGCATGGGCACGAAGATGAAATCGCCCAGCACTTCTTCATGTACGCTGCCATCGGGCTTTTTCATCACCCGCATCATCTTTTGACCGGCGTCATCACCTACAGGCACCACCATAATACCGCCTGGTTTCATCTGTTCAACAAGCTTTGGCGGAATAAAAGGCGCAGCAGCTGTAATGATCACTTTATCGAAAGGAGCAAAAGAGGGAAGCCCTTCAAAGCCATCGCCGTAGAAGCGCTTGATATTCGGATAGTTTTTCAGGAAGAAGAACTGGCCGACAAAATCGTACAGTGCTTTTTGCCGTTCTATGGTGTACACCATAGAGCCGAGCTCTGCTAGTACGCAGGCCTGGTAAGCACTGCCTGTGCCAATCTCCAGGATCTTATCAAACTTTTTTATCTCCAGTAGCTGTGTTTGGTAGGCAACCGTGTAAGGTTGAGAAATGGTCTGGCTGGCCGCAATAGGGAATGCGCGGTCCTCATAAGCAATACGTTCAAAAGCAGGGTCGAGAAAGAAATGCCGGGGTATGGATTCAATTGCCGCAAGAACCCGCTCATCTTTTATTCCCTTTTCGCGTAGACCTTGTACCAGTTGTTTCCGTAGCCCTTTGTGAAGGTAGTTATCTTCTCTCGGTTTGCTGTGCAGCATATAGCAAAGTTAGCTCACTCCTAATGGAAATAAAACTTGTGCCTTTGATTGGCGCGACAGTGCATCGCTATTTGAAGTTCATCGCGAGTCCGAACCCGATGCCGTTGCTGTGCAGCATCGGTTTAATTTGCAAAGAGATATCGCGCGATATGTCGAAGTTTTTCAGGTGAGCGGAAGCAACTGCATCCATTATATGTAATGCATAGCCTACAGCCGTCAGCAATATCGCAAGATCTGCATCTTTGCGATAATCATTCTGCAGTTCCTTCAGGTTATCTGTCGTGTATCGTCTGACTTCAGGGTCGGTAGTGACTGTAGTCGGGTCACCGTCAATATCATATATATACGCCCTGCGATAGGTGCGATATTTGTCCAGGTTGTAATTTATGAAGTAAGCGCCAGCCCCAAGTGCACCATACACTATCGGTAATTTCCAATATTGCCGGTTATATATCTGCCCGCCACCGGGAAATATGGCCGAGTAGAGTCCTGCGCGTTTTGGTTTCGGTTCCCATGGCTGCCTTGGTCTGATCCTGACCTGCACGGTATCGGCGATCATATTTATGCTATCAGCCTCTGCGCGGGCCTTAGGCGGAATGGGGTGGTTCAGCGAGCTGTCGGGCACTATTTGCGCATAACTGTCCATGCCAGCTAACAGGACAAGTACGAATACCATGCAACAAATACGGCCGGTGTGTGACAAATGGTTGAGATTGATGCCGCCAAAGGTAAAAAAAAAGTCCCGCCGAAGCGGGACTCTTTATGTTAATGGCTTCGGCCTTATTTCATACCAGTACCAATATTTACATTCATATACTGTTTAGTCAGATCATTCATGATATTCACCGTTTCTGCAAGATATATGTCCTTTTGCAGGTTCTTGATCCAATCCTGGTTCTTTTTCACATTGGTTGAATCCATATTGATCTTTGCCATATCCTCTTTAGGATTCGTGATCGTTAACGGCGTAGATTTTTTCTCCAGCTCTTCCATTTTTTTAGAAGTAGCGTTTGCCTCCTCCAGTTCTTTACGATACGCAGCCTCATTCAGTGAATATGTTTTGTCGTCTTCCTGCTTTTTCAGGCGTAGTGCATTATCTTCTATCAGCGAGAACGTAGGGTTTGCGGCAACACGCTTTTTACTTTCGTTGGCCAGCGCGGTAACGTTTACCGGGTATTTAACCGGCTGGTAAGCTGCCGCTGCTATTTCGTCGTATTTGAGCGATGCTTTGTCCTTGCGTTCGCCCATATCAATGTACTTATAAGGATCAGGGAAAACGATATCGGGAGTTACACCTTTTTGCTGCGTAGCGCCACCGTTAACACGGTAGAATTTCTGTACGGTCAGTTTCAAAGCACCGATCGGGTTGGTAGTTGAATATACACCCTTGTTGGCAACGCTCTCAGACCAGCTCAGGAATTCATCCAGCGATATCACTTTCTGTACCGTGCCTTTACCGAAGGTAGTAGTACCAACGATCACCGCGCGTTTGTAATCCTGCAATACGGCGGCCATGATTTCCGATGCAGAGGCGCTTTGCTGGTTTACCATGATGGCCAGCGGGCCGTCATACAGCGTTCCTTTTTGCGCGTCGCGCAGCATCATAGGTGCCGAGCTGCTGCTCTTTACCTGAACTACCGGACCCTCATCAATGAACAGGCCGGCCATGTCGACTACGTCACTCAACGAGCCACCGCCATTGTAACGCAGATCGAGGATGATACCGGTAACGCCGGCATTCTTCAGTTTCTGCACTTCTATGGCTACGTCTTCAGCGCTGCGGCGTCCGCCGATCTTATTAAAGTCTGCATAGAACTCTGGCAGATAGATATAACCTACCGGGCCGGTCTTGCTGTTGATGATAGCTGATTTGGCAAATACCTCCTCCATCAGCACGTCGCCACGAATGATAGGTATTACCTGCTGCGCGCCGTTCACTTTCTTAACGGTCAGGCGCACTTCTGTGCCTTTTTTGCCGCGGATCTTCTTTACTACGTCGTCTATATCCCAACCCTGAACATCCTCAGGTTGTTCAGCGCCCTGGCCTACTTTCAATATTTCGTCACCGGCTTTCAGCTGTCCTTGTTTCCAGCTCGGGCTGCCCGGAATGATTGATACGATCTTGATCTTGCCGTCTTCGGGACCTAGCTGCGCACCGATGCCGGAGAAGCTACCGGACATGCCTTCATCAAAGGCTTGTTTGTCTTTGGGAGGCATATAGTCGGTATGCGGATCTTCGGTTCCCGTCACGCTGTTCACATACATGGTAAAACGGTCATCGTCCTTCATTTTGCGAAGGCGTCTGAACATATACTCCTGGTTTTTGCGAACCGCGGTGCGTGCTTCTTCCTCCAGCTGTGCGTCGGTCTTAGCCGTGAAATTCACGCTGTCTTTTTTCTTTTCCTGGTCTTTTTTCAGGTCTACATACTTAGCCAGCGCATTATACTTAAGATACTTGCGCCAGTACTCTTTCAACTCTGCTTCGTCTTTCGCAAAAGTCATATCATCGCCACTGCGCACGTATGACTCATCGGAAGAGAAATTGAAAGGCTGCGAAAGGATTTCTTTGTAATAACTTTCTGTTCTGTCAATGCTTTTTACAAAAAGCTCATTGAATTTGTTGAAAAATTCAACCGAGCCATCGTTGATCTCGTCATCGATCTTGTATTTATACGCCTGCAGGATATTTACATCCTGCTGGGTGAAAAACTTCTTGTCGTAGTCCCAGCCTATAACTTTTTCATAAGCCTGGCTGGAAAGTGAGTCGTCGATGTTTCTTGGTGCGTAGTGGCCTTCTTTTATGGCCTTAACCACGGTCTTCAGCACTAATGCTCTTCTAGCGTCAATATTCTCGTTCGTATCAGCATTACTGTAGGTAAAAGAGAAAAAGGTTGCTAAGGCTCCGGCTATCAATAGTGGTATGAGGACTTTGTTCTTCATGAATCTTAACATAGTTCTGGTCGGTTAAATTTTGTACTCTAGCAAATGTATATTAATTGACGTTAATAAAACGCTAATCCAACCATAGGAAAAGGTTAATGCCAGGGGGGATTTTTGCCTTAATTTTGCAGCTCATCTATTGTTATGCAACGTATCTATTTTCGCGATCTTGGAGTGATTGAATACGGTGAAGCCTGGGATATGCAGGAGGCTTTGCTTCAGAAAGGTGTGCAGGCGAAATCGGCCTGGTACCAGGCGCCCGAAACAGAGCGCCGGGAACAACCTGATACGATCGACCATCTCTTCTTTTGCGAGCATCCACATGTCTACACTTTGGGGAAAAGCGGACACATGGAGAATTTACTCATAAATGACGGTAGGCTTAAGGAGCTGAACGTGTCGTTTTATAAAACTAACAGGGGCGGTGATATCACCTACCACGGTCCCGGCCAGATAGTAGGTTATCCCGTGCTGGATTTGGAGCATTTTTATACCGACCTGGGCCGGTATATGCGCGACCTGGAAGAAGTGATCATTCGCACGCTGGCGCACTATGGAATAGAAGCAGGTCGCCTGCCAGGTTCTACAGGGGTTTGGCTGGACGCTGAGGCGCCGGGCCGCGAAAGGAAGATCTGCGCTATGGGCGTACGCAGCAGCCGTTGGATGACCATGCATGGCTTTGCACTGAATGTTAATACTGACCTGAACTATTTCGGCTACATTGTTCCCTGTGGTATCAGCGATAAAAAGGTGACGTCCATGGAAGCGGAGCTGGGCCGGAAAGTTGATGAGCAGGAGGTTAAGGACGCTTTACGGCAGGAGTTTGGCAAGGTATTTATTGCAGATATTTTACAAATGCCTGTTGCAGAAATCGTACCTTAAATCACCAGATTATGTTCGCCTTCCTCCGCAATCGAAAACCGGGTAGTAAGATCTCCTATCAATGGGGCGACGACTGTTTATTAATAGAACTGGGCAATAATATCCAGCCACGTATTAAAATACTTTTTTGGGCAGAGTTTATGGTGACTATCGGTATGGCCACCGTTTTTCTTTTTAAGTCTATACCTTTCTCCAGCGATGTACTCAACTGGGCCGGGGGCGCCGGTGCCGCAGCACTGTACCTGATGTCGGGCTACCGCTTTTTATCGCGCATGCTCTACGAAGAATGCTTATTTCTGGACGCAGATTCAATAACGATCATAGAACGCACGCCATTTGCACAGAAGCACAATCGCTACTTGTGGCGTGAAATAGGTCCCCTTCATTATATAGGGAAAGAAGAGAAAACAGACCATCCTTTAAAGGGCCGCTGCTACGATTATTTCGGCTTCGAGACCCGTGAACAGCTTATTCAAAGCCTGCACCAGGAAGGAAATCTCTTTTTTAATCACAACGGTTTGGCCATACGGTTTGCAAAAGGGGTTTACTCCTGGCATGCTGAGGAAATGGTGAACATGATGAAGCTGTATACCGGCAGTAAGCTGCGCCTGGGAATGGAGTGGGCGCGCATGTTGCAGGAACACGAATGGGGCGATGCCTAGTAAATAGTGATGTAACCGCTTTCCAGTTTTTCCGACCCGCGCATCAGTTCAAATTTGAATAATCCTTTCTTTTGAAAATTCCGCTTGTCGACGATCACAGGTGATTCCAGCACTTTTTGGATCTCCAGCACTTTTCTATTATTCAGATCGAAGAATTTGATAGAGTAATGATACTTCTTCACGTCTGGAATTTCCATGGTTATATGCCCCGTGAAGGGATTGGTAAATACGTACTGTGATTTGATATAGCTATAGGCATCAACTTCTCCGGGATCGGGTATGCTCAGCCTGATCTTATTCACTAATTGCTGCAGTGTATCAACAGGCTTGCCGGGCTGTGCCGGCAATCTTGCAGAACTGGTGTCTACCTTTATGCGCGATGCCAGTTTTTGCAAGGAATCGTTGGGGGGTAACACGCCTTTGGCTAATATTGCGGAGCTATCTACGTGTATTTTAAAGCGGTTGCTGTACCAGGTAAGGTCTGAGCTGAATGCAATATACAAGCGGTACCAGTTGTTGCCCGGCGCCGGGTGGCCATCTATAAAGGCCTGCTGTCCCTTTTTTAGGTTCTTTACATAACCGATAGTTGCAAAATTGAACACGCTGTCTGACGAGCGCTGTACAGCGATAGATTTGATGCCATCGTACTGGGCTACCCAGCTAAGTACGTTTATTCCTTTATCGGTAGCGCCCACTATATCGGGCAATACAGGTTGCGCAAATGCGATTTGCGTAAACAATAAAATAAAAACGCTCAGAGAAACGGTTAAGATGCGGAGCATGCGCCAAACCTACAGCAAAAAATCTTTGTGCGAAAATCGGCCTTTCAACATTTTCATTTTTCTAACAATTAGCCCTGCCGTATTCCACATAAGGCCGGGGTCACCTTGCACAACCGACAATTTATCTTTAGGTTTGGTCGCACTTATATATCATTTATGGGCTTATTTATCAGGAAACCTTTAAATCTCTTACTTGACGAAGCCGCCGATACGGAGAAAGGCCTAAAGAAAACCCTGTCGGCCACTTCGCTTGTGGCTCTTGGAATTGGTGCCATTATCGGAGCCGGTTTGTTTTCTATTACCGGCATGGCTGCTGCCAATAACGCCGGCCCTGCCATCACGCTTTCGTTCATTGTCGCCGCATTAGGCTGCGCCTTTGCAGGTTTGTGTTATGCTGAGTTTGCATCCATGATACCTATTGCGGGCAGCGCTTACACCTATAGTTTCGCCACTATGGGCGAATTTATCGCCTGGATCATTGGCTGGGACCTGGTGCTTGAATATGCTGTTGGTTCAGCTACGGTATCCATCAGCTGGTCGCGGTACCTGGTTAAGTTCCTTGAGTATTATAATATACATATCAACCCTGCCTTTACGTCTTCACCTGCTGAAGGAGGTATTATGAACATACCTGCGGTATTTATTGTGATATTAATGTCGCTGCTGCTGATGAAGGGTACGAAAGAGTCTGCATTTTTTAATGGTGTGATCGTGACGCTGAAAGTAGCAGTGGTGCTCATCTTTATCGCACTTGGCTGGCAGTATATCCGCCCGGAGAACTACGAACCATATATTCCGGCCAACACAGGAACCTTCGGTGAATTTGGTTTCAGCGGCATTATACGTGCTGCAGCCATCGTATTCTTCGCCTACATAGGTTTCGACGCAGTGTCAACAGCAGCGCAGGAGGCAAAGAATCCTAAACGGGACATGCCAATAGGTATTCTTTTATCGCTGGGTATTTGTACGTTACTATACATTCTGTTTGCCCACGTAATGACAGGCGTTGCAAGCGTTGAGAGCTTTAAAGGTCAGGATGGTATTGCCCCCGTAGCAGTAGCTATAGATCATATGGGTAAAATAGGTGCAGATGGCGTGATGGTACCTGATTACCCCTGGTTGAACAAAGCGATTATCATAGCTATCCTTGCCGGTTATTCATCGGTTATTATGGTGATGCTAATGGGCCAGTCGCGGGTCTTCTTCTCCATGAGCCGCGACGGTCTTATCCCACGCGTATTTTCAGACGTACATCCTAAATTCCGCACGCCGGCAAAAAACAACTTTTTGTTCATGTTGTTTGTAAGCCTCTTTGCTGCCTTCGTACCGGCGAACATTGTGGGCGAAATGACGAGTATCGGAACATTGTTCGCATTTATCCTGGTATGTATCGGGGTAATAGTAATGCGCCGCAACATGCCAGAAGCGCCGCGCGCATTCCGTACACCACTTGTTCCCCTGGTGCCTATATTGGGTATTGCCACATGCCTGTTCATGATGGTCTTTCTTCCGCTCGATACGTGGATACGGTTGATCGTGTGGATGATGGTTGGTTTCGATGTTTACCTGTTTTACGGCATGCGCTATAGCAAGCTTAATGGCGGCCTTTTTACAAACAAGAGCTACAAAACTGTTTCCGTTACCGGCCTCGGCATGACTGTGCTTCTCATTGTTGTGGCGCTACTGCATCATTCTATGGCAGAAACAGATGATACTATACTGTTCAATTTCTCCATAGCATTTGCCGTGTTGCACTTCATCATTTACTTTATAACAATGCGCAGAGGCAGGAAAGATTTGGCCTGATCTTAGCGTAAGAAATAGTTAAAAGCATCGCTGCAGATACAGCGGTGCTTTTAACATTTTAGCAATGCCTGAAACCAGCTGCTGGCTTGGAATTTTAAGGTTAAACAGTGGAATAAAACTGAGGTTATGAATAGTAGACTGATGAATCTGAGGAATATCAAATTAAGGGATATTATGAGCTTTATACCGGGTGCAAGACCATCATTTTTGGGCATCCGTGGCCTGAGCCGCACATGGGGTATTTTTGGACTGATTGCTTTGGGTGTAGGTGTATTGGCTTACCCGACGCTTATGTTGGTACGTGCTATAAGGAGCAGGCGTTTGTTGGGTCTGGAGTCGGTTAAAGGCACATTTAAAAACTTCGCTCCTTCGCTCCGTGGTAAACACAAACCACATCATCGTAAAGTGGAAAGCGAGACCGGCCTGAATCCGGGTCTGTCGTAAGGGATTTGATTGATGTCCGGTTTTAAACCGGAAGTGCGATCTGGTACAAGCGCGTTGCGAAAGCAACGCGCTTGTTATTTTCAGCACGTTCAAAGCGTGTTTTCCTCGGCTATACGAAACTCGAAAAAATGGCTACATTTGTGCGGTTTTACCAATTAACTTATTAAAATTTCTTCCACTCTATGGCATACGACGTGATCGTAATAGGAAGCGGCCCTGCAGGTTATGTGGCTGCTATCCGTGCAGCACAATTAGGTTATAAGACAGCGATAGTGGAGCGTGAGAGCCTGGGCGGTATCTGTCTGAACTGGGGATGTATCCCTACCAAAGCATTATTAAAATCGGCACAAGTGTTCGAATACATTAGCCATGCGCAAAACTACGGTGTGCAGGTTGGTGAGGCAAAGGCGGACTTCCCGGCTATGATCAAACGCAGCCGCGGCGTTGCCGATAAAATGAGCAAGGGCATCCAGTTCCTGATGAAGAAGAACAAGATCGAGGTGCTGATGGGTATGGGGAAGCTGAATGCTAAAAAAGAAGTAGAAGTGACTGGTGCTGACGGTAAAGCTGCCGTTCACACAGCCAAGCACGTGATACTGGCTACAGGCGCCCGTTCGCGCCAGCTGCCAAACCTGGAAATAGATGGTAAGAAAGTAATAGGCTACCGCGAAGCCATGAGCCTGCCGACACAGCCAAAATCAATGATCGTAGTTGGTTCGGGCGCAATTGGTGTTGAGTTCGCTTATTTCTATCATAGCGTAGGTACTAAAGTTACTATCGTCGAGTTTATGCCGCGGATTGTTCCGGTAGAAGACGAGGACGTTTCTAAAGAACTGGAAAAGATCTACAAGAAGAAAGGTATTGAGATCATGACCAATGCTTCGGTAGAAAAAGTTGAGGCTTCAGGTAAAGGTGTGAAAGCTACCGTTAAGACACAAAATGGTGAAATAACACTGGAAGCAGATGTCGTACTGAGCGCTGTAGGTATTTCTACTAACATTGAGAACATAGGCCTTGAAGCTGCAGGCGTTAAGACGGATAAAGGAAAAGTTACAGTAGATAAATTCTACAAAACAAACGTAGAAGGCGTCTACGCCATCGGCGATATCACTCCTGGCCCGGCATTGGCACACGTGGGGATGAAGGAAGCCGTTATCTGCATCGAAGCTATCGCGCAGAAAGAAGGCAAGTACCACCACAACCCCGAGCCGCTGGATTACGGCAACATCCCCGGCTGTACTTACTGCTCGCCTGAGATCGCATCTGTGGGTATGACTGAAAAACAAGCTAAAGAAGCAGGCTACGAATTGAAAGTGGGCAAATTCCCATTCTCGGCTTCGGGTAAGGCCAGTGCTGCCGGCGCACCTGAAGGTTTCGTAAAGGTGATCTTCGATGCTAAATACGGCGAATGGCTGGGTACGCACATGATCGGCGCAAACGTTACAGAGATCATTGCGCAGACTGTTGCCAGCCGCAAGCTGGAAACTACATGGCAGGAGCAGCTGGATACTATCTTCCCGCACCCGACCATGAGTGAAGCGGTGAAAGATGCTATAGAAGTAGCATTGGGTGAAGCAATACACCTTTAAGCTGATCTTATAAAAATAATAAAGGCTGTCCCCATGGGCAGCCTTTATCTTTTTCGATTGGGTGATACACATCGAAAAGCTATTTTAGTGGAACTTTATGAAAGCCCGGTTTTCTATTTACGCGTATATCGTCAGCGCCATGGTAATGATGTATATGACGCTGGTGTTTTATCCCAAGTGGAATGCCTCTGCGGGCCAGTCGGTTTTCGGGTGGGATGTAAGCGGGTACTACTGGTATCTTCCTTCTATCATCATTTATAAAGACCTGAAACAGCAAAAATTCGGGGATAGTACTATTTCCAAATACTGGTTTACGGGTGAATTTGAACAGTCCTATGTTCACGAAAGCGGCAACCGGGTAAATACATATTCTTCCGGTATGTCGGTGATGTACCTGCCTTTGTTCCTGGCTGCGCATGCGGTTGCTGAGCCGCTGGGATATGAAGCTGACGGTTTTTCCGTGCCCTACCAGTTTGCGATACAGGTAGGTAGCCTGCTGGCTGCCCTCCTGGCGCTATGGTATTTTAGAAAGCTCTTCCTGCTTTTTTTTGAAGATAAGATCGTAGCCGTCCTGATCTTGCTACTTGTACTAGGAACCAACTACCTCAACTACGCAACCATGGACAATGCGCTGACGCACAACTGGCTGTTCATGTTGTACGTATTCCTGCTGCTGAACACGATCTATTTTTACCGGGAACCGTCAAACAGGTATGCTGTTCGTATTGGCCTGCTGTGCGGCCTGATGATACTGATCCGCCCGTCGGAGATAATTTGTGTGCTCATTCCTTTGCTGTGGGGTATGGAACGCTTATCAGTGGGCGCTGTGAAAGACAAGATGCGTTTCCTGGCGGCTAACCGGAAAAAGTTGGCGATTGCAGCAGTCTGTACTGTTGCTGTCGGTTCCATACAGGTTGCGTACTGGCTGTATGTTGCAGGCAAGCCGCTGGTATACAGCTACGGCGATAAGGGATTTTCGTGGCTGCACCCGCACTGGAAGGATTATATGTTCAGTTATCGTAGCGGGTGGATAACTTATACACCTCTTATTATCCTTTGTTTTGTGGGTATTCCCTTCTTCCTGAAATACGGCAAAAACAAAATAGCTGTACTCACGTTCTTTGCGTTAAACCTGTATATCGTTAGCGCATGGGATGTATGGTGGTATGGTGGTACGGGCGGAAGAGCCATGGTGCAAAGCTACCCGGTGATCCTGTTCCCGATGGCAGTATTCCTTCAGTATATCAGTACAAAGCGGATCCTCGCCTGGGTGCTATCTCCTGTTATTATCCTGCTGGCTTATTTCAATATCTGGTTCACGTACAATGCACATGCGGGGCAAACATTGTACGATGCCAACGGTATGACAAAGGCCTATTATTGGAATGTGATATATCGGTACAAGGTGAATCCCGGCACTGAAAAACTAAAGGATACGGATGAGTTGTTTAACGGTGAACCCCAACAAAAGAAATTGCTATTCAGCTACGATTTTGAATCCGATACTCCATCAGCTTCATCTGCCCATGCTGCAATAAACGGCCGCCGCTCTGGTCTTTTAGCGCCGGGTATTGAATATATTAACCTTCCAGCGTTTGCTTATACAGGAGAGCACGCCCGGTGGCTTAGGGCGCAGGGCAGTTTCAGATGTGTAAGCAGAGAGTTTGAAGCATGGGCCATGGCACAGCTTACTGTACGATTTAGCAACAGGGGGGCGACCGTAAAGGACAGGATGATACGGGTAGGCAGGTTCCTGAAGCGTGGAGATACCAAGGACTTGTTTATAGATGTAAAGGTGCCCGAAGAAACGTTCGATTCGGTAAAAGTGTTTATTTGGAATCCCGGTAGCGACAAAACCCTGCTGGTCGACAATATCCGGGTTTGGTCATTCAACGAGTAGCGAACAATAGCTATTTTATTTAACAGTATGCGCTCGAAACTTATAAGCCTGGTAGCTGTATTGGCAGTTGTTGCTGTCTCAGCCTGGTTCGTCAAGGGATACAATAATGTACCCTGCATATTCTACGGCGATGTGCTGGGATATTATATCTATTTGCCGGCCACTTTTATTTACGACAATCATAAAACCATCGAACAACTTCCGGAAGGTGTTGAGGTATCCCGGACGGTCAGCTTTGCAATGGAAAATATGCGTGCCGGGTATGTGGTTACCCCCAAGGGCTATGTACTGGTTCCCTACACATACGGTATTGCTTTGATGGAAGCACCTTTTTTCTTTCTTGGACACGTTTACGCAGGAATGAAAGGACTGCCTGCAACAGGTTACTCTCCGCTTTATGAAAATGCAATTAAGCTAAGCACCTATTTTTATGCATTGTTGGGTTGCTGGCTGGTATATATCACCCTCCGGCGATGGTACAGGCCAACTTTATCGCTGCTGGTTACAATTCTGCTATTTATTGGTACCAACCTTTTCTGGTTTACGCTTTACCAGCACGGTATGGCACACGTGCCGTTGTTCTTTTTGTATGCTGTCATGATGCTTTTTACCGTGCGCCTGTATGAAAACCCTTCATGGATCAACTTCCTTATGCTGGGTTTTACAGCCGGACTTATTTCACTGATTCGTCCTACTGATATCATCTGTTTGATTATCCCGCTGTTGTACGGCGTTTATAATAAAACTACGCTCACGCAACGCCTGGCATTTCTGAAGCTGCATTGGACCAAATTGGTTGCGGCTGCTTTGGTTTTCCTGATCCCGATCATTCCTCAACTGCTGTACTGGAAGATGATGACCGGCAGCTACTTTTTTTACAGTTATGGCTCGCAATCGTTCAACTGGGACAAGCCAAAGATAATCGAGGGCTTGTTTTATTACGCCAATGGCTGGTTGCCGTATTCACCCATCATGCTTTTTTCACTTGCCGGTTTTTTTCTTTTTCGCCGCATTAAGCTATGGACTTTAAGCTTGTGGTTATTGTTTCTGGCTTATGTATACATTGTGTATTCCTGGTATTGTTACAATTACATAAACGGGCTGGGGTCACGCCCTATGATCCATATTTACCCGCTTCTGGCAATACCTTTAGCCGCATTTATACATTGGATAGGGGAAAGGAGAAGTTCGGTTCTTAAAATAGCATTTGCAACGATGAGCCTGTTTTTCATTGCATTGAATATTTCATACAGTGTGCAGCGCTCACTGGGTGTGCTGATCAGCGAAGAATCCAATTTTCAGTTCAACACACAAATGTTATTTCGCACAAAGCTGCGATACAACGATCTCGTTACTTTCGACATTGCAGCGTTTCAACCTGACACCTCGCAACTCATGAAGATCAAGACCCTGGCCTGCGAAGATTTCAACGATTCAACTTCCGGCCAATTCATAAAAGACACGCTGACAGGCTCCGGTTATTTTTATTCGATGCTCGATGAGGAACATCATCCGTACCCGATAAAACTAAAATATAGCGACGCGGTATTTGGCGATGCTAAATGGATCAAATGTAGCGGCAGGTTCATGTGCCCGCAGGATGCCGGCTACTACAAACACCTGTTTGTTTTTTCGGCGAACAGAAAAGGCAATTACTATCTCTGGCAGGGCTGTAAGATCGAAAACAAGATCAACCCTTACGCAGGTGAAAAACTGACTATTGAACAATCGCGGCCTGGCGAGTGGGGGCGCGTATATTTCTTCACCAGGGTACCGCAGAAAATGGAAGACGGAGACGGCCTTGAGGTAGATCTATGGAATATTGGCAAGCAGCCTATCGGCCTTGATGACATCTGCATAGAGCTTTATAAATAAGCATCCTATGATCGTACGTCGACTATCAGGAAATTTGGCGTAAATTATGGTGGATGAGACCGACGATATATATGCTGGCTATTATGCCGCCGCCTGAGCTAACTAAAGACATCGAGCAGATCCGGTTCGAGTTTGCCGACAAGTACAATTGTAAGGCCGCACTAAAGCCACCCGTGCATATCACACTCATTCCACCTTATAAAACACTGCCCGATTCGGAAGAGAAGATAGTGCCTGTGATGGAGCAATGGGCTGTAACGCAGATACCTTTCCCCGTGACCCTGCAGAATTATTCAGCTTTTAAAAATAATGGAGTCGTCTTTATCGACGTACTATCAAATGATCTGCTGCAGTCGTTTCAGCGCGAGCTACGTGGCAAATTTCTCGAAGTGCTGCCTATGCCCGAAGTAAAGCGGTTCACTTCTTTTCATCCGCATCTTACTATAGGATACCGGGATATACCCAAGGACGTTTTTAAACAGGCAGCAGAAGAGTATACAGCACGCAGCTTTTTCGCCACATTCATAGTCGACAGGTTTTACCTGTGGCGGCACGATGGGAAGCAATGGCAGGTGCTGCACAGCTTTGCTATGGGCAATATATCCGTTGGTGAACGCTTCCGGGAGAGCTTCGACTAACGCTCAATATAAATATCCGGAGTGGTGAAGCGGTTGCTGACGTTCATTGCTTTGTCTTTCACAAACACCTCAAAGCGTACGGTGTCCCTTGTTCTGAGGCTGTCTTCCCTGCTGTAGAGGTATTTTGCAGCCAGCAGGCTGATCATACTCATCCCTTCAAGTGGTTTGCCGGGGGGCACGGCTTCGCCCGGTATTTCGGGAAAGTAGAGCTTGATCGTATCGGTAACTATGTTTGTTGTATCGGCAGCGCCGCGGCTGTCTATAAGATAGATGTCAAATGAGTCAGGTGCCTGTGTCTGGGGATTGCCGATGTCAGCATTGGCATCCGTAATATTGAAGGCGATAAATACAGTATCTTCGCCCGAGCCAGAGCGAACAGTATTTGGTTGCATGCCGATGAAGGCTATTTGCGGCGCTTTGGAATCGCTGTTATTTTTGCTGCACGATGATGCGGCAATAAGCAGTGTCAGGGCAAGAATGGCTAAATAACCTCTCATATCAATCAAAGTTAATTAAAGTGTCCTATAAAATTGAGTTAAAAGGCACGCCCTTTGTTCATAATATAAACGCCGGCAACTTCGATGATATTGCCCTGCAGGTGTTTGCCCACCAGTACAGGCAAAACGATATTTACCGTGCGTTCACTGATGCGCTTCGCATTGCACCTGCTGAGGTGACAAATGTCGAGCAAATACCTTTCCTGCCGATTTCTTTTTTTAAAACGCACAAGGTGGTATCTGACCCCCATGCCGAAATTGCGTTTACATTCGAGAGCAGCGGTACTACCGGTGAGACGCCCAGCCGTCATTATGTAACGGATGCGGCGGTTTACAGGGAATCATTGCTGCGTGGTTTCCAACAGTTTTACGGCGATCCGAAGGACTACGTGATACTTGCTTTGCTTCCTTCCTACCTTGAGCGCAAGAATGCCTCGCTGGTGCACATGGCCAAAGTGCTGATAGAGGAGAGTGGTCATCCCGATTGCGGCTTTTACCTCGATGAATGGAATAAGCTGGCCGAAGTAATATCGAAACTTGAAGCGCGTGGACAAAAAGCGCTGCTTTTGGGCGTAACGTTTGCCCTGCTCGATTTTGCTGAAGCGCACCCGATGCAATTAGAGCATACCATCGTTATGGAAACCGGCGGCATGAAGGGCAGGAGAGAGGAATGGACGCGCAGGCAGGTACATGAATTCCTGGAAGAAAAATGGCAGCTCGATAAGGTGCACTCGGAATATGGAATGACTGAACTCTTATCGCAAGCCTATTCGCAGGGCGATGGCTTGTTCCTGCCCACTGACACCATGAAAGTTTTAATAAGAGATATCAACGATCCGCTCGAAGTAAGAAAAACGGGTTCAGGTTGCCTCAATATTATCGATCTCGCTAACCTCAATTCGTGCTCATTCATTGCTACGGAAGATATCGGCAATATGCATGCTGATGGCCATTTCGAGGTATTAGGCAGGCTCGACCATGCCGCACTGCGCGGGTGCAGCCTGATGGTGGTCTCATAGCGTTTCAAAATATCTTTATCGACTTGTTTGTTTGTTAAGAAAACTGCCTTTATCTTTGCAGCCCAAAGTTCTTAAAAAGGTGATGCCCAGGTGGCGAAATTGGTAGACGCACTGTGTTCAGGTCGCAGCGCTCGCAAGGGTGTGCTGGTTCGACTCCAGTCCTGGGCACCAAAGAACTGAAAGCCCCGCATTTATGCGGGGCTTTTTTATTGTCTCTCTCTTATTATCGCTCTATATCAATGCTGCTCGTTATTATCTCGCTCTTCAAATACTGCTGGTAGTCCGTGGCCATCTGGTTGAAGAATTGCTCCAGCGTACTGTTCACATGCTCCACGCTTTTTGTACAATCGGTGCAGCTATAAAGTGCGGTCACTTCACCCGAAGGCGGTGCACATGCCTCCAGCTCTTGCTGCAATAAATTGGTTTTGGCTATCGACGTAGTATCGCCTGTTTTCTTATCGCGGTGCACATATTTCAGGTCACTCATCAGTATCCGGGTTTTACCATCTTTGGCTTGTATGGTCAGCTTACCGGCCAGGTCCAGGTCTTCAACACATTCATTGTTGCCCGGCTGGTAGGGTATGGCTACATCAATAGTTACGGCATTATTGATCGGGTCTTTCACCACATCCTGGTTCTTTTTCCTTGCAAAATCGGAAGCCATAAAGTAGATGTCTATCGCAGTCCGGTTGGCTACCGAATACACCCTGCTGTATTCATCCTTCTTGTTACTGTTGTCCTGCGCAACGGCGAGCGCGGGGCTCATCAACAATCCTAATATTAATCCTTTCCATTTCATAACATCCATTCTTACTCTTCAATGTATCAGTAATGAATTCTGTGCCAGTGGCTGTTGTAGCTGCGTTAAAGCCGTGCTTTAACAAAACAGCCGGGCTTAAGCCCGGCTGTTTTTCGTATATAATGATCGTTTATTTCTTTGTCAGCCTGATCTCCATGCTTTTATACTCCTTGCCGCCTTTGGTATCGTACATTTCCAATGTTTGGTGCTTATCGTCTATGGTTTTTATCACCTGGCGCATTGCTACGTCCTTGCCTGTTGAAGGGTCGACACCGGTACCTGTCATGGTAAGCGTTTTGGTGGTCGAATCGTAAGTGCCTTCCATCTGCATCATACCGGTGCCCATATTGTCTATCCAGGTATTGATGAACTTGTCCTTGGCATTGTCGTAACCCATTGTGCCTTTGCCTTCAAACGATGTGCCCATTACGGTGCCTTTATAGATGCTTTCCTGGTATCTGCCGCCCAGTATAGTGCGGTTATCTACAGTTGCTTTGCTGCTTGAGTCTGGTGGCGCATCAGGGCCTTGCCAAAACGTAAATGCAGCGTCCCATTTGCCATTGGTAGAGGCCATCCATTTGTGCATGTTTCCGGGTGTCATATATTCTTCCCAGTTTTTCGCCATGGTGGCAGAATCCAGGGGCGCTTCAGGGGCTGCTGTGTCAGCTGGCAGCTCAGAGCTGGCCAGTGCGGTGTCGGCAGCCATCGTGCCATCGTCTGCTGTGGTGTCTTTGCAGGCGGTAAAAGCCAGTAGCGATAATGCTGTAAGC
>JAJNBR010000027.1 GCA_021156265.1 Flavipsychrobacter sp. | reverse complement strand
AGCCCGGTAGAAGATGCCCGTACCAAGATGCGCGAGTTTCACTGGATCAAACGCATTCCGGAGATCTGGGATAAGCTGACCAACCCGAAAAACATCTAGATCAATGCTGGCTCGTCCACTCGGTTTTTAGCAAACCGGTAATGACGAGGTCGTCCAGCCGTCCGTTCATGAAATAGCTTTGGCGGATGACGCCTTCCACTTTGCAATAAAACGCACAAGGCAGGTGTTGATAATGCCTTTGCCTTCGTATTCCTTCTTTATCCAGTAACCCAGTTGCGCTTTTTTCAGCAGGTGATCCCAGTCGTGCATACCGATGCCACCGATGATCTCCCTGTTGTGAAAAATACCCAGCTCCAGCGCTTGCTGGTTGTGCAGTTGTTGTTGCGTGCGCTGTATGAATTGCAGGATGTGCTCCTGTTTGGTGGTCGCATCTACCCATCGTAGCCATGGCCGCAGGTGGGTACGCGATTCATCTACCGCTTTGAACAAAGCAGGAGCATCGTCCGGTTGAAACGAACGCAGTAATAACTCATTGTCTATGAGTATAGAAACCATAGACCGTGAAAATAGTAATTAGTGCTTAAAGTGGCGAGTTTGTGTTAACACCAAAGCCATACCGTGATCTTTGCAATACTGGATCGTATCATTATCGCGCATAGAACCGCCGGGCTGGATGATCGCCTTGATACCGGCTTCGTCAGCCATCTTCGCACAGTCATCGAACGGGAAGAAGGCGTCCGACGCCAGTACGGCACCCTGCAACGAGAAGCCGAATTGCTTCGACTTATCCAGCGCCTGGCGCAGTGCATCGATGCGGCTTGTTTGTCCGCAGCCTTTGCCTATCAGCTGCTTGTCCTTCACCAATGCGATAGCATTCGACTTCAGGTGTTTGCACACGATGTTGGCAAATACCAGGTCTTCTTTCTCTGCATCGGTAGCGTTTTGGGCGCCCGCCTCCATCCAATCAGCATAGTTGGTCTTGTCGGCTTCCTGCACCAGTACGCCATTAAGAATGCGCTTGTATTCGCGCTGAGGATAAAATGTTTCTTTCTGCAGCAACAGTATGCGGTTCTTTTTGCCTTTCAGCAGTGCCAGTGCGTCTTCATTGAATGAAGGTGCTACCAGTATTTCGAAGAAGAGTTCGTTGATCTTTTGAGCCACTGCGATAGTGATCGGCTGGTTGGTGATGAGCACGCCGCCGAAAGCACTTTCGGGATCGCCTGCCAGTGCGGATTCCCAGGCACTTACTACATCATTGCGTTCTGCCACGCCGCACACATTGGTATGTTTGATGATGGCAAATGCTGGCCCGCTGAATTCTGCAATGATCTGGCTGGCTGCATCAATATCTACCAGGTTGTTATAAGAAAGTTCTTTACCATTCAGTTTTTCAAAGAGCGCATCAATATCACCGTAGAAAGCAGCCGACTGGTGCGGGTTTTCGCCATAGCGTAGTGATTTCTCGTTGCCGATCGACATTTGGAAGGAGCTGCTGTTATCCTTGTTGAAGTAAGAGGCGATAGCCACATCGTAGTGCGCGCATTCAGCGAAAGCCGCAGCGGCAAACGCACGCCTGTTCTCGATAGTAGTTTCACCGTTTTGGGACTGCAGGAGTTCTAACAGTCCGCTATATTGGTTGCGCGAGGCAACGATGCATACATCTTTATAGTTCTTACCGGCAGCACGTATCAGTGATACACCGCCAATGTCTATCTTTTCTATGATGGTTTTTTCGTCGGTAGTATTTTTTACTGTTTCTTCAAATGGATACAGGTCAACGATCACGAGGTCGAGCAGGGGAATCTCATATTCAGCCACGTGTTTTTGATCGTCTTCAAAATCGCGGCGCGCCAGTATACCGCCAAATACTTTCGGGTGCAAAGTTTTTACACGACCTCCCAGGATAGAAGGGTAGCTGGTAATATCTTCAACAGCCGTGCACGGAATGCCCAATTGTTCAATAAAGGTTTGCGTACCACCTGTAGAGTAAATAGTTACTCCCAGCTCGTTCAGCTTACGAACGATAGGTTCCAGGCCATCTTTATAGAAAACAGATATCAGTGCAGATTGTATGCGGCGGTTCATAAACAGAAACTTTTACTATGTTTTGAGCCGCGAAGATAGGAAGCTTATACGACATAGCCGTTACAAGCCCGGTAGTACAAAGGCTCCATCGGTTTGGGTAGCGTGCAAGGGTATTTTCAGGCTGTCACAGGCGGATTTACACCTGAGCGCCCGGCCGCGGGATATATGGCTGCCAAGTATAATTTTTTCAGGCTGGTAACGGCTGTTGATCTCCGCCAGCTGGGTAAGTTTGGGTTTGAAATTGACAATAATATAATCTGCCCGTCCGGATAGGCCCGAGGCTGATGAGTCGAGTATTAAAATGGTTTTACCTGCAATGGAAATTATCCGGCGTGTATCAGTAACACGCTTTTCTTCCCATGCATACCAGCCAATGCGGGCAGGCTGCAAGGCATAAGCTCTTTGTTTACCTGTAAGCGTGGTGTCTGACTTTAGTACGGAATGGTACCAACCATCGATCAGCTCGATATGGTTGACACGATTGATATTGTACACCACCAACCGTTGCTGGTGCAAGGCCAGCCACCGGTTATAACTTAGTGAAGCAACTAAAAGAGAACAGGTTGCCAGAGTGGCGAGCAGCGCAGGCTTTTTCTTTTTCACCAGGTATATCGCTGTAAGGGTTATCACACCGTAGAGCAGTATCATTTCCACACTGGTGATATTTAAATGCAGGAAGGTAGCAGGATTGAATTGCTGTATACCGAACACGAATTCATGAAATATGCCGGCCAGCCAGGTGGTAATAGTGGCCAACACTTGTGCAACCGCTGTTACCGGACTAAACATAATGATAAGCATGCCCGCGATCAGCACCACGCCCATAAACAGGAACGCCGCGACATTCGCTACGATAAACATCAGCGGGAACAGGTGAAAATAATACACGACCAAAGGTGCTACTAAGATTTCGGCTGCAACGCTGGCTACGATAGTTCCCCACAATGCCCTGTTTATTGCGTTGGACGGTTGAATTAACTGATAGATCGGTGTGTAGAATAAGATCAACGACAACACCGCGATAAACGATAATTGAAATCCCACTGAGTATAACCACATAGGCTGCACACACAACAAAAAGAAAGCCGCTGCGAATAATTGGTTCAAACTGTTTGGTTGTTTCTGTAAAATGAAACCAACTCCCAGTATCGTGAACATAATAGCAGCTCGCACTGCCGATGGCGGAGCACCCGATACCAGGACATAAGCCCAGATGAGCGGTAAGGCCAAAGCATATTTTATCCAGCGATACTTCTTATTCTTAATCCAGGCCAGGCAAAGCGTGATGATAAAAAAGAAGAAAGCAATGTGTGAACCGGATATGGCTATCACATGTATGATACCTGTTTCCGAATAGGCTTGCCGTAAGTCTCCGTCAAGATTAGCTTCATCGCCCACCAGCATGGCTTGTATCAGGCCAAGCGTCTGCTTATCGGTGATAAATGCTTCCAGGCTTGTCATGCACCAGTTGTGCACTTCATCTGTCCATGCAACGTCCCTGTTGCTATTAAATAACCTGATATCACCTGGTGTCAGAAACTGCTGGTAGTACAGGTTATGCCTGGCTGCATATCGTGCATAGTCAAACTCAAATGGGTTGCCGGCATTTTTTATCGGCTGCCATTTGTTAGGAAGAAAGACGGTGTCGCCTTGTTTAAAAATGAAATGATCATTGTGCTTGAAGGCATACACAAAAGCACTGCCTGAAGTCTTTGAAACGGCGTTGTCTTTAATACTGCCGAATACATCCACTTCCAGCTTCCACGTCTTTTCTTTCTCGGCCGGTGGGCTGCTAATAGTAGCGACGAAAGCGTCTGCTGTTGTTGCCTGCTTACCAAACCAGTTGTCATTGTGGCGTACGTCATTCAAATGGCATAGTGCCCAAGAGGAAAAGATTATTACTACATGCAGGAACCCAAAATGTGCGATGCGAATAACAGGATGTTGTTTGCGTACCAGCACAGTAGCTATAAACAACAACAGACATATTGCTACGCTTGTTATAATAGTGTAGAATGTTAGACCGATATAAGTGTAAGTAGCAATGCCGGCTATCAGCGGCAACAGCAGTCGTGTAAAAGGCGCCCGCTCCCAGAAGTCAGCTTTGTTGACCGGCCATTGCTTCATGCCGGTAAAGATAACAATTAAGGTATAGCGGGTGTGCTTGTCTGCAGTGCACTTAACTTGTTTCGGGCCACCTGTATATAAGTACTGCCGGGATAGTTCACGATCAGCAACTCATAGTATTTTTTCGCCTCGTCGTTTTGTTTTAAATAGCGCTCGTTGATATCAGCTATCTTGAATACGGCGTCATCGCCCAGCACGTCTTCTGCATGCTTATCCTGTATCTCTTTCAGAAAGATGAGCGCTTTGGCATATTCGCGATGTTTCTCCGCCAGTTCTGCTTTTTGCATCAGTATGTCGTCTTTCAGCGGATGTTCCGGGAAAGCCGTCAATAGACTATCAAGCAATGTTTCTGCTTCCTTGTCTTTGTTCTGGAACGCCAGCAGGTCGGCATAAGCAAACCGCCGCATCGGTACAAAGTTGCTGTCAGGAGTAATGTTCTCCAGTATCAGGACAGACAAATAAAGGGCGTCATTAGCTATCAGCTCTGAGGTTGAGGCCTTCAACACAGAAAGCTGTCCTTCTGCCCATTGGAAATCGCCACGATAGTAGGCCAGCTTAGCATTCCGGAAGCGAGCTTCTTCACCCAGCAGGTCTTCACGGAAGTCTTTGTCCACCTGGCTGTAGGTGAGCGATGCCTCCCAAACTTTTCCCGTAAGCACGTAGTAGTCGCCGAGGTCGAGTTTTATTCTGCCGGCAATATCCTTCCGTACTGCAGGTTGTTCCAGCGCTTTTTTCAGAATATCCACTGCTTTCTGCGGGTTGCTTGCATAACGCGCTTCCAGTTTTGCATAGTCACGTATGGTTTCTGAAGTATAGTATTGCGGGAACTCTGTAAAGAACACTTCGTATTCTTTCTGCACTGCCGTTACGTCTGCCGGTTTGTAAGCATAGTTTGACTGTAACTGGCTGAATAGCACACCAAGCCTTTCACTCTTTGCAAGTGCGTAATAAGGCTTTTGATTGCCTTTGGCTATGATAGCTTCATAAGCCTTAAGCGCATATTCGTGCTTGCCTTCCTTCGATGCATAGCGTGCAAACTCCAACAGGCGTTCCCCGCTTTCTTTATTGCGTTCGTCCAATGCCTCGATTTGCAATAAGGCGCCATCCCAGTCGTCTCGCTGAGTGTATAGCCAGGTCAGCAGTTCAGGATAGTAGGGATTTTCAGGCTGTTCATTTATTTTTTTTACCAAAGTCTTTTGCGCCTGCTGCAACTTCTTATTGTCAGTGCCTAAGAATTCCAGCAACGTTGCCTTGGTGTCTTCAAGCATACCCTGTTGCCCGGGGCCAGCTTCCAGTAAAGTGTTGATAGCCTTTTCTATCTGGCCACTTTTGGCATACAGCCTGGCCATAGGCCCGCTATAGAAATATGGGTTCTTCAGGATATCGCGTGCACGCTCGTATGTTTTAAGCATGTAATCTTCCCTGCCGATGGTACTGAAAGCATTGACTATTTGCTGCGTCATCAGGTCATCGCCGTTGATGAACTTGACAGCTTCTTCAAACTGTTCCTCGGCTTTTTTGTCTTTACCCGCCGCGAGGTATACCCGTCCCATGTCGACATAGCTAAGCGGGTGATGCTTCCGCATTTTTTGCTGCTCGCCCACCAGCTTCTCTGCGGTCTTCAGGTCTTTAGACAGGATAAGCACATTGAGATACTCCGTATATACATCGGCGCTGGTCGGGTTCTCCCCATATAGCTTTTTGTAGATCTCGATCGCCTGGTCGTACTTCTTTTGTTCTGCGAATATTCGCGCCTGCGTAATCGGATCTCCCTGTGCAAATGATAATGCCGGTATGCAAGCTATAAAAGCAAGCAGCAGCAGTTTATATAGTTCACTTTTCACGCTCCACATTCCTTTTCTCACATTTTTCATGTTTTAGTTTCTTAAGGGTTTGCCTGTTTGTAAAATGCTTTGCAGACGTTCCAGTGTCTTCTTTTGTCCGCAGAGGCTTAAAAAGGTCTCGCGCTCGAGGTCGAGTAAATATTGTTCGCTTACTGTTGTTGCCAGCGACAGATCGCCGCCACATAGCACGTAAGCCAGCTTCTCTGCCAAAAATTTATCGTAGTCGCTAATGTAATTGCCTAATCTCATAGCATGAAGCCCGCTCAGCAATCCACCCATGCCGCCGCGTCCCTGCACTTTGATATCATTGCGCATGGCGGGTTGTGTATATCCCATCTCGTACATGGCGATCACTTTGCGTTTCGCATCAGCAATCCGCCTGTCCTGGTTCATCGAAATACTGTCAGTGCCTTTGCGCAGAATGAAATTGTCAAATGCTTCATGAGCAGAAGTCGACACTTTTGCTGTGCCTACGTTGATGAACAGTTGCTGCAGGTAGTTGACCTCGATGTCCTCTTTTATGTTGCGGTCGCTGGCGCGCACGGCCATTTCTTTGGTACCACCACCACCGGGTATTAATCCTACACCAAGTTCTACCAATCCTATGTAGCTTTCTGCGGCTGCTTGCACACCATCTGCATGCAGACACATTTCGCAGCCACCGCCAAGTGTTAAGCCGTGTGGCGCCACTACTACGGGAATGCTGCTATAGCGCAGGCGCATAGTTGTGTTCTGGAATTGCCTGATGGCCATGTCCAATTCATCGTATTCCTGTTCTGCAGCAAACATGAAGATGAGTCCTACGTTAGCCCCGGCGCTGAAGTTGGCACCGCTGTTGGCAATCACCAATCCTTTGTATTTCTCTTCGGCTATCGCCACCGATTTCTGTACAGCAGCCAGCACCTCACCTCCTATGCTATTCATTTTTGTACTCCACTGCAGGGCTACTACATCGTCACCGATGTCCACCAGCTTGCAGACGCTGTTGCTCCACACCGGCTTATCATCCAGGTTCTCCAGCACGATGAAGGTATCAGTGCCGGGTATCACTTCGTACGATTGCGTACGGGAATCGTAGTATTTCTTTTTGCCGCCTTCGGTTTTGTAGAAGGTCTTGTTGCCTTTGGCGACCATTTCTTCTATCCAGGGTGCAGGCTTGATGTTGCCTGCTTTCATATGCTCGAGTACTTTTTCCACACCCAGCGCATCCCAGCTTTCAAACGCGCCTATCTCCCAGCCGAACCCGGCCTTGAGCGCATCGTCTATTTTATACAGCTCGTCTGCTATCTCGGGTATGCGGTTGCCGGCATAAGCGAACAGCATGTGGTGGAACAAACGATAGAATTCACCCGCTTTGTCCTGCCCGCCATATAATGCCTTAAGCCTTGTTGTCAGGTCCTCGATTGGCTTTGCTGTTTCCAGCGTAGCAAACTTTGATTTCTGCTTGGGACCATACTCCATGGTATCAAGGTTCAGCGTCAATATCTCGCTCTTGCCAATGTCTACTTTCTTTTCATCGCCTTGTTCCTCCGGAGATTTTGGGAAAGGCGCCTTGTTTTTTTTATAGAATCCCTGACCGGTTTTATCGCCAAACCATTTGTTCTCTATCATTTTTTCGATGAACGGAGGCAGGTTGAACAGTTCTTTCATTTCATCATTCGGCACATGTTGTGGCAAAGCCTTAGCTACATGCACCAGCGTATCCAAGCCCACCACGTCGCCCGTACGGAACGTGGCCGACTTCGGACGCCCCATTACGGTGCCGGTAAGCGTATCCACATCATCTATGTTCAATCCGAGTTGCTGCATGGCTTTGAACACAGCCATAAAACCAAACACCCCTACACGGTTGGCAATAAAAGCCGGAGTGTCTTTACACAACACAGTCGTCTTGCCCAGGAACCTGCTGCCGTAATCCATCAGGAAACTGATGACCTCGGGCTTTGTATTGGGTGCGGGTATGATTTCCAGCAACCTCAGGTAGCGTGGGGGATTGAAAAAGTGCGTTCCGCAAAAATGCTGCTGAAAGTCTTCGCTTCGTCCTTCCGCCATCATACGGATGGGGATACCTGATGTATTGGAGGTGATGAGGCTGCCCGGTTTACGGTGTTGCTCAATTCGTTCAAATATTTTTTGCTTGATGTCCAGCCGCTCTACTACTACTTCTACCACCCAGTCGCAGTCGGCAATACGTGGCAGGTCATCTTCTATGTTTCCAGTCTGTATCCTGCCGGCTACATCCTTAGTATACACAGCCGAAGGCTTGCTTTTCAGCATCGCCTGCAGCGCATCGTTGACGATGCGGTTTCTTACCTGTTTGTTTTCAAGTGTGAGACTTTTGGCCTTTTCTGCGTCGTTCAGTTCGTTCGGTACTATGTCCAGGAGTAACACCTGTACGCCGATACCTGCGAAATGCGCCGCGATCCTGCTTCCCATTACCCCGCTGCCTATCACCGCCACTCTACGAATAGCTCTGTTCATGTAGACTTTTTAAAACACCACAATTTAACTAAAAATGAGGTGGTGCATGATTTAGTTATATAAATATTAACAATGTCAGCTTTTGTGATACTTGTATGGTAACCAAACAGCAATAACCTTACCAGCAGACCGGATTTCGCCGCAATCCATATCTTTGCGGCTATGCAGTCCTTACAGGAACAGATAAAAGCCTACGAACAGGATATCAACAGTTTTACTCCTGCCGATGCTAAAGAGCTCGAGGATTACCGTATAAAATACCTCGGTACCAAGGGTATCGTGAAGCAGATATTCGGTGAGATGAAGAACGTACCTGTGGAGCAGAAGAAAGAAGCCGGGCAGGTGCTGAATGCATTTAAGCAGCTTGCTGAGGCTAAATACGAAGAGTTTAAACACCTGCAGAACGGCGCTTTGGAAAAAGGTCCGGCAGTAGACATCACCATGCCGGGTACACAACTGCCTTTGGGTACGCGTCACCCGCTGCGCATGGTAGAGAACCAGATAGTTTCCATATTCGAGAAAATAGGCTTTAGCGTAGCCACCGGTCCTGAGATAGAAGATGACTGGCACAACTTCACCTCGCTGAATATGCCCGAACATCACCCCGCCCGTGACATGCAGGACACTTTCTATGTGTCACAAAATCCCGACTGGGTATTGCGTACACACACCTCATCGGTACAGGCGCGCATTATGGAGCAGGGTAAGCTGCCTGTAAGGGTACTGTGTCCCGGCCGTGTTTACCGCAATGAAACCATCTCTGCCCGTGCACACTGCTTTTTCCACCAGTGCGAAGGTTTATATATTGATAAAGGTGTTTCTTTTGCCGATCTGAAACAGGCGCTCTACTATTTTGTAACCGAAATGTTCGGTCCTGATACGAAAGTGCGTTTCCGTCCCTCTTATTTCCCGTTCACGGAGCCAAGCGCTGAGATGGATATATCGTGTACCGTGTGCGGTGGCAGCGGCTGTAATCTTTGCAAGCATACCGGCTGGGTAGAGATACTGGGCTGCGGTATGGTACACCCCAACATGCTCCGTAATTTCGGCATTGATCCTGAAGTGTATACCGGTTATGCATTCGGTATGGGTATCGAGCGTATCACGCAGATAAAATACCAGGTGAACGACCTGCGGCTGTATTCGCAGAACGATGTCAGATTCTTAAAACAGTTCCAATCCATATAGGAATGAGAAACGTAAAAGGTAAAATGAAAAATATGAACGCTCATTTTACCTTTTTCTTTTTACCCTTTACATTGCAGGTATGATCCTCGTAACCGGAGCAAGCGGTTTTTTAGGCCAGCAACTAGTACGCTACCTCTCGGAGCGTGGACATACTGTGCGGGCACTCTATTTTCAGTCGCAGCCGGGCGAGGAATTATTGGCACTCAAAAACGTCGGCTGGCTGCAATGTGACCTGCTGGATGTATTTGCAGTGGAAGAGGCCATGCAAAGTGTAACGCAGGTATACCACTGCGCCGGTATTGTGTCCTTCGAGGGGAACCGTAAGGAAGAGCTGCTGCATTTCAATGTGGAAAGCACCGCCAATATTGTTAACGAAGCCCTGCTGCAAAATGTAAGCAAGCTACTCTATGTCAGCTCTGTGGCTGCATTGGGACGTGCTACGAAACCCGGCCAGCCCATTACTGAAGAGGTGCAGTGGGAGGAGTCAGGTTATTACTCCAGCTATGGCCTCAGCAAGTACCTGGCTGAGGTAGAGGTATGGCGGGCAATGGCTGAAGGGCTGAACGCCGTCATCATCAATCCCTCAACGATACTGGGCGAGAGCAGCAACTGGGACCAGGGTTCTGCGCGGCTCATCAAAGTGGTGCATGGGGAGTTTCCCTTCTATACAGAAGGCATTACCGGCTGGGTGGATGTGCAGGATGTAGTAAAGGCGGCATACATGCTGATGCAGTCTGATATTAGTGATGAGCGCTTCATTATCAGCGCTGGAAACCATGCATATAAGGAGATATTTACCACAATGGCGAAAGAAATGGGGCGTAAACCACCCCATATCAAGGCAGGACGGCTGCTTTCAGGTATGGTTTGGCGCTGGAACGAATTTCGTAATGCAGTCTTGGGGTCAAAGATCACCGTAACGAAAGAGACAGCCAGGGCAGCCCGACGAAAGGTATTCTACAATAACCGGAAGTTAATAGAGTTTTTGCCGGCCTTTGAATATCAGCCTCTAAACATGACGATAGCGCGTATGGCAGCGGCTTACCTCAGTAGCAGAAAATAAAAATATTTTGGTTTTTTCACTAAAACATTTGTAATCTTGCATCAGTGGAATATTAGTTCCCGTCTTTTCGTTCAGTGACCTGAATTTTTTCCCTTTCTATTTTACGGATTAAACCTGAGCGTACAAGGAGATCAAGTATTTATCACATTTGGCTTTTAAAAGACATATCAAACTTTTTTTGAAAAGAGGTTAGCATGCGATACGATATTGCACAATTGAACGACATGCTCGTTCCTGAACTAGTGGACGTAGCAGAGAATATGAAGATCAAAAATCCGCGCTCTCTTGACAAACAAACTCTTATTTATAAAATATTGGATCAGCAAGCATTAAACAACGACAAAACAGCGGCAACGGAAGACGATTCAAAGAAACGTCGTGCACGTAAACCCAAAGCAGAAGCCGCCCCTGCACCTGCTAAAACTGCCGAACCTGCAGAGGAGACTAAGAAACCTGCAAAGGCACGTAAACCCAAAGCAGAAGCCCCGGTTGAAGAAGGACAGGATACAGCTGTACCTGCCGGGTGGTCTAACCTGATGAACGATATTGATAAAACGCCGGTTGCGAAGAATGTAGAAGTTACAGCCAGTGTCGGTGAGCCTTCGGATATCGTAATGCCAACTGCTGATGCAGAAGGTGCAGTGCAAGCTCCGCAACAGCCGGTAGCTGAGCAACCGCGTCCGCAGCAACATCAAGGCGGCGGCCGTCACCAGCACCAAGGTCAGGGTCAGGGCCAGCGTCGCGAGCAGCAGCAGAGCAATTTCAATATCGAGTTCGATGGCATCGTGTTCAGTGAAGGTGTATTGGAAATGATGCCTGATGGCTACGGCTTCCTGCGCAGCAGTGATTACAATTATTTAAGCTCACCGGATGATATCTATGTATCTCCGTCGCAAATAAAACTGTTCGGTTTAAAAACCGGCGATACCGTACGTGGGACAGTTCGCCCGCCGAAAGAAGGTGAAAAATATTTCGCGCTTCTCAAAGTGGATACTATTAACGGCAAAGCACCCGATGAGATACGCGACCGCGTACCGTTCGACTACCTGACGCCGCTGTTCCCATTTGAGAAACTGAACCTGACGCCAAAGATGGCCAACAACTATGGTCCCCGTATCATGGACCTGTTTACGCCGATAGGTAAAGGCCAGCGCGGACTGATAGTTGCGCAACCAAAAACAGGTAAGACCATGCTGCTGAAGGATGTGGCCAACTCTATCGCTGCCAACCATCCTGAGTGCTACCTCATGATCGTACTGGTGGATGAGCGTCCGGAAGAGGTTACCGATATGCAGCGTAGCGTACGCGCAGAGGTGATCGCTTCAACGTTCGATGAACCTGCTGATAAACACGTAAAAGTTTCTACCATAGCGCTGCAAAAAGCAAAACGTCTTGTGGAAGTAGGTCACGATGTAGTGATCCTGCTTGACTCGATAACACGTCTGGCTCGTGCACATAATACTGTAGCGCCGGCGTCTGGTAAAGTATTGAGTGGTGGTGTGGAAGCTAATGCCATGCAAAAACCAAAGCAATTCTTCGGTGCTGCACGTAAGATAGAGAACGGTGGTTCGCTGACCATTCTTGCTACTGCGCTGATCGATACAGGTTCTAAGATGGACGAGGTGATCTTTGAAGAATTTAAAGGTACCGGTAATATGGAACTGCAGCTTGACCGCCGCCTGGCCAACAAGCGTATCTTCCCGGCCATCGATATTACATCTTCATCTACCCGCCGCGACGACCTGTTGTTGGATAAGGATGTACTGAACAAGATGTGGGTGCTCCGCAACCATATCGCTGATATGCATACCGATGAAGCGATGAACTTCCTGATGCAGCAAATGCGCGGAACGAAGAGCAACGAGGAGTTCCTGGCAACAATGAACAAGTAGTAATCTGAAATCTTTATAGTAAGAAGGCAGTCATCAGGCTGCCTTCTTTGTTTAGTTTGATGGATGTTCTAACGTATACAGGTAGTATCCATAATCGGTAGGTATACTACTATGTCCCAACTGATGCAGCATTGCAGTAATATTCCCACGGTGATAACTGCCGTGGTTTACAACATGCACAATCACATCCATCAGAGACATTTCTACTCCAGCATAGGTATTCTTGCGGCTACTTTCATTCGTACTGATAAACTGTTCCAGCTCTTTCGCCAGTTGCAAATGTTTAAGTTCCAGCTGATGCAATGGTAGATCGTTCGTTTCATTGATTAGCCGATTAACGGTCGCGCTAATAGTTGCATAGTCATCAGCTGCATATTGTTTGGTAAGTACAGAATGCCAGCCTTTGTCGATGATGTACAAGTGTTGTAGTACATGTGCGATGGTAGGGAAAACGCTTTTGATTTGTTGACGGTAAGCTTCTTTCGGCAATTGGCGTAAGTGACCATAGACGCGGATATTAGCCCATGTATTGTATTGGAGGAGCTTTAGAGCATGCTCATTCATAATAATAATAATAATAATTGAAAAAAGAAATCAATGCCTGTGCGAATGGCACAGGCTGTCTTAAAGGATTTGATTATAGACGCTTGTTTGATAGGATCAAACAATCACTCTATACTACTCTTGCAGAATATTGGGCTAAGCGTCTTATATGTTTGCAGCTACCATATACACCTCCTGTTTTAAGGGTTGAAGGAATTGGTATGACGAAATTAATGCTTTCAGTGATTTTGGTAAAACAAAAAAGGCAGCCTGCCGTGGCTGCCTTTTTCTTCAGTGGGTCTCCCTTAAGTTATTTGAGTACAACCCGCGAGCTATAAATTTCTTTGCCTATCGTTACATGTATATTGTACGCACCTTTGGCCACGTGGCCCAATTCGAAACCGATAGTATTCATACCCATCACCACGCGCCTTTCAATGACTTTACCTAACATATCAGTGATCAAAATCTGTGCCTGTTTGTCACCCGCCGGCAGTTGCAGGGTAAAGCTGCCATCGCTGGGGTTGGGATATAGGCTGATCTCTTTAACGATTATCTGCTCCAATGCAGTGTTCGTTTCAGGTTCATGCTCGTCAGTATCTTCTTCTGACTCATTGGGTTCGCTGCTTTTGTTGCCGGTATTGCAATTGCCGGGATAATCGCCGTGATTCAGGTGCGATTGTGCACTATTTACATTGATCGCCTGCGATTTGCCGTTGTGACAAAGCATCACTTTATTATTACCTGAACGAATGTCGATGACGGTGATGGTTTTAGTGGCTGTTTTGTTGCAGCCTTTAGCATCAGTCACGGTTAGTGTATATGTTTTTGTAGTTGTCGGGCTAACACTTACGCTTGATGCTGTACTGGTTACGTTTGTCCAGCTGTAACTATATGGTGCAGTGCCTCCGCTAACACTAGCCGACAATGTAACAGACTGCGGCCCAAGACCGAGGTAGATAGTATACGGTTGTCCGTTAGTAACTGTGATAACCGGGCTAACGCTGATGTTGGCAGTGATAGCTGCGGGTTGGGTGATGGTAAAGCTCATTATTTTCTGACAGCCATGTGCGTCGGTAATGGTTACCGAGTAACTGCCGGCCGCAAGGTTGCTTACATCCTCGCTGGTGGCATTGTTGCTCCAGCTGTATGTGTAAGGAGCAGTGCCGCCATACACATTGAGGTTGATAGCGCCATTGCTGCCGCCATTGCAACTCACATTGGTTGTAGTACCATAGGCGACGATCGGTGCAGGCGTGCTTACCACGAACAGTTTACCATCGTTACAGCCGTTAGCATCGGTTACAGTCAGGAAGTATAAGCCAGCGTACAGGTTTGTTCTGTCTTCCGTGTTAGCATTGCTCAGCAGCCAGTTGTAGGTATAGGGTGCAGTGCCACCGGTTACGGTCGCATCGATAGCGCCGTCGTTATCTCCAAAGCAGGAAACATTCGCTACCGTGCCTGAAACAGCTACAGGATTATTTGAACCGCCTACGTTGAATGTAAGCGTAGCACTGCAGGCGTTAGCATCAGTGATGACTACGGTGTAGCTGCCAGCCGCCAGGCCTGTTCTATTTTGGGTTGTTATGTTGTTGCCCCAGTTGAAGGTATAAGGCGCAACACCGCCGGATGGAGTCAGCGTAATAGCGCCGTTGTTCTGTCCACTGCAGCCGGTTAGGTCGGTGACTGAAGCTGTTGCTGTTACAACCTGTGCACTGCCGCTAATTGTGAAGCTGGCCGTGACAACAGTGTTAGCTGCATCTGTAACTGTTACGGTGTAGTTACCGGCTGCCAATCCATTCAGGTTCTGGCTGGTTGCATTATTACTCCAGGCAAAGCTGAAAGGTGAAACACCGCCACTGATGGTAAGCGCTATAGCCCCATTGTTGCCGCCGCAGGTAGTATTGGTTACTGCGCCAGTCACGATGAATAGCGCAGGCTGAGAAACGGTATAGCTGGCTGTAGCTGTGCAGCCATTGGCATCGGTTGCTGTTACAGTGTAGTTGCCCGCGGACAGGTTGGTTGGATCTTCAGCTGTTGTGTTGTTGCTCCATTGGTAGCTATAGGGCGCTACGCCGCCTGTAACAGTAATATTTATACTTCCGTTGCTGCCCCCATTGCTGGTTGCATCTGTAGCCACACCGGAAATTGAAACTGCTGACGTAGGTTGCGTGATAGCGAAGCTTGCAGTTGCCGTGCAGCTGTTCGCATCGGTAACTGTTACAGAATAGTTGCCAGCTGACAGCCCGGTGATATCTTCCGTGGTTGCATTATTGCTCCACTGGTAGCTGAAAGGAGCAGCGCCACTGTTGACAGACAAATTGATGCCGCCGTTTGCTGCCTGGTAGCATGAAGCATTGCTGGTAGCACCACTCAATGTTACTGCTGCAGGTGAGGTTACGCTCGCTGAGGCTGTTGCAGTACAGCCGTTGGCATCGCTAACCGTTACGTTGTAGTTGCCGGTCGTCAGTCCTGAAACAGATTGTGTGGTTGCGTTGTTGCTCCAGGAGTAACTGTATGGAGCCGTCCCGCCTGCTGCCGCTACACTCGCAGTTCCATCGGCGTTGTTGCCTGTGCATGTGGTGCTGCTCGCTGTGGCTGCGACTGTTAGCGCATTCGGTTCGGTTACTGTGATTGTTTCTGAGTAAGAACAGCTGCTGCCATAAGAAACCGTCAGCGTATAGTTGCCTGCAGTGAGGCCGCTGATATCTTCAGAATTCACATTGTTGCTCCAGCTATAGATGTATGGGGCGACACCGCCCGATGAGGTGATATCGATTGATCCGTTATTGCTACCAAAGCAGGAAACGTTTGTGATGTTCTTGGTAATTGCAAGAGCCGTTGGCTGTGTTAGGTTAAATGACGCATTTGCAGAACAACCATTATTGTCGCTCACAACGACGTTGTAGCTTCCGGCCGGAATACCTGCCAGATCTTGTGTAGTTGCGTTGTTGCTCCAGCTGTACACATAAGGTGTGCTACCGCCTGAAACCGTAATGTCGATGGCGCCTGTGCTGGTGCCAAAACAATTAGCATTGGTCGTAGTACCACTAAGTGCAAGAGCTACCGGTTGTGTAACCATAGCAGATGTAGAGGCAGTGCAACCGTGTGCGTCAGTGATGGCAACGGAATAATTGCCGGGTGCCAGGTTGCTGATATCCTCGGTTGTTGCATTGTTGCTCCACAAGTAGCTGAAAGGAGCTGTTCCACCTGTTACTGAAAGATCGATGTTACCATTACCTGCGTTGAAGCAGCTTGCATTGTTTACTGTGGTAGTAGCGCCGAGCAGCAATGGTTCGCTAATATTAAAGCTTGCTGTAGCAGTACAGCCGTTGGCATCGGTAACTGCTACAGAATACGAACCCGGTGCCAGCGATTGCAGGTCATCAGAAGTAGCACTGTTACTCCACGAATAGGAATACGGAGCGGTACCGCCGGCGGCTGTTATGTTGATCGTACCGTCTGCTACGCCATTGCAGGTAACATCGGTACTTGTACCGTTCACTGTAAGTAACGTGGGCTGTGTAATGGTGTAGGTGCCGGTCTTGCTGCAGTTCAGCGCATCCGTCACGGTTACCGAATAAGTCCCGGGTGCCAGGTTAGACAAGTTTTGTGTGGTAGCACTATTGCTCCAGGTAAAATTGTGCGGGGCAGTGCCGCCTGTCACCAGGCTGATGGTACCGTCGTTCGCTCCGAAGCAGGTTATGTTGGTAGTACTTCCGGATATCAAAGCAGGTGTTGGTTCAGTAATAGTGTATGTATCAACGGCGTTGCAACCCTTGGTGTCCGATACTTCAAATGAGTAGATACCGGCCAGTTTGTTATTTATATCTTCTGTATTGTCACCTGAGCTCCAGTTGAAAGTAAAGGGTGGGTTGCCTGCATTGATCGTGATGTCAATAGACCCCGTACCGCCATTACAAACCGCATTGTTGATGTTCCAGCTGATGATCTCCGGAGACGAAAAGACCTGCACCGTGGCGCTTCCATTCATTTCATTGCTACAGGTGCCCAGTTTCGCGGTAACGGTATAAGTACCCGCCTGCGTAACAGACGCAAGTGTAAGCGGAGCGCCTGTGCCGGCTACTGCTGCACCAAAGTTCACGTTGTTGCGCCTCAATTGGTAGGTTACCCCCGTTTGTGAACCGGAAATTCCTATCGGCAATCCAGGCTTACCGGTGCAGTAGATACCGCCGCCGGTAACGCTTTGTATTTGTGCCACTGGTAGTACCGTGATCTGTGCGGTGTCAAAAACGGTACAGCCCGCGTTAGTAACGGCAGTTACTTTATAAAGATGGCTAACAGCAGGTGTAAAGGTAAAGCAGGTGGCTCCGAGATTGGTCAGGCCGGGTCCTGCATCCCAGGTAAACATATGGGTAAGGCCGGCACCGGATGATACGAGCGCTGTACCATTTAGCGGAACACCGCCGTTCTGGTAAGGCGAAATATCGGGGGTAGCATTGCCAACAACTTCGTTCATAGGCCAGTAGCCAACCAGTCCGCTTGCCGACGGATTAGCAGAAACACGGTAATTGCATTGTATGTCCGATGCGCTGGCTGCGTAGTTCCAGATCCGTAATTCGTCCATTAGCCCTTTAAA
>JAJNBR010000026.1 GCA_021156265.1 Flavipsychrobacter sp. | reverse complement strand
TTTAAACCATCAATAGCCGTGAGATAATCGTGCGGTAATCCCGGAGAGGCCCCATTGCGCAGCAGTCCGGTCTGGTCTACTATCAGTATAGAGGACACAACATCACCATCCGCAATTGTCTCTGCGGTCGTTACAAGGTGTGCCAGTATTTTATGTTGGGGGGCGCCGTCTTCAAGCATTTTCATAGCCTCCTCGGCTGAGGCCTTCACGATATTTAGCTGCATATAATTCTGACTAAGATACGGGAAAATATTGTGGGGATATGCGATGCGTGCATAAGAGAGAAGGAATAGTTTTTATGCGATGTGTATTGTCGTGTACCTGACTGTAAACTCGACACTAAACAACCGCAATATGAAACCAGGAGATTTTTTAACCGAGTGGGAACAGGCAAAACTGAAACTGAAGAGCCAGTATCCGCACCTGACTGATGAAGACCTGATGTACCAGATAGGTAAAGAAGAAGAGTTATTGCAGCGCCTCGAGGATAAAACCGGGAAGACGCGCGACGAGATCACCAACTGGCTGCACATCATGGGTTAGATGCCTGGTATTCCAGGTCTTCTTTTCCCCACAGCCCCCGGCCGTTCTCTCTGGCCTCGCGCTGCAATTCCAGGAAATCATCTGCGTACTTAACGTTAGGTGGTACGGTGTACACCATAGCATAGCCCAGCTTTACCAGCTCCGCATTCAGAAAGGTGCCATCTTCGAGGTAGACATAAGCCAGTGTACGTTGGTAACGGTCGGTGCGAGTGACATCGTATTTCAACTCTACACGTTTGCCCATCAGGTAGCTTTTCAAAAATGCCTTAGCTTCTTTGCCATAATAGCCGATCTTTTTGCGCCCTGTGTTGCGCGACTCAGGTGCATCAACACCTATCAACCGCACTTTTTCCTTATCGTCTATCCAGAAGGTGTCACCATCGATTACTTTGGTAACCTTGTGCAGTTCTTTTTCTTCACTACCTTCTTTTACTGTACAGGAGGCGAAGAATAACGGCAGGAGTAGAAACAGGAAGAATCTCGTGTGGCGCATAGTACGCGCAAGATAAAAAACAGATGGCTTATGAGCGCGTCCATTGTATTTTAACTGCAGACAATTTTTCCATTTCAAGCCGGGTGTCCGACTGAACAATGAACCCATTTTTCAGGTAGAACGGAAGGGGAGATGTATATGTTTTGCCGTTTTGTTTCCTGTCGTTGTTGTGGTCTGCTACCCAACCATTCAATGTATTATTATTTACTTTCAACATCTCCAGCAGCCAGCCACCAAGCCCTTGCTTTTGGTAGGCTGCGTGCATGATTATCGCAAACCAGTTATCATTTTCCCGCGTAAATGTGGCAGCCCAGCCTGACAGCATGTCTATATCGTTGAGTAAAAGATAATGTTTTGGATCGCTTAGCGAGGCCAGGTAGTTTTCCATGTCCTGCGGAGTGAACATGGCAAGCTTTGCGGGATATTCGGTATTCCATATGTTGCGAAGCGCTTCTTTATGTTCCGGCAAAAGGATATTTGTTTCGATGGTACGCATAGTAACTAGTAGTTGAGATCTATAACTGTGGTATCATTGACCCGTGCATAAGTCGACAAGAATTGTTCCACCGAAGTATCACCATTCCGCAGCACCCGCCAACCGATCTTTACGCTATCGTCGGCCCAAACTGAGCGGTATACAAATCCGTTATGAATGATCCCTTTGAAGCCGAAGTTGTAGGTAGCTTTAGGGTCTGAGGCTACAACCGGCGGGTTGTAACTACATGGCATTGGATCTTGATAGTATTTTAGATAAATAACGTCAGCCGTATCAAATGCGTGCGTATTGTGCAGGTTGAGTTTAATGCAACCTAGCTCTACAACCCGTAGATCGAGAATATAATTACTCCGCTGAGCACTACGAATGGAGTCCAACGTAAAATATTCTACTTCCCTATGACCGTTAGGATAATAGTAGCTTATAATATACTTTTCAAAATATCCGTCGATAACCTTTGGCTTAATAAGCCACATTCCGTTTCTATCGCTCGCAGTATTGCCTACTTCTTCGCGTTTACCGAAAAGCATGCTATCCCAATAAGCTTCGACACTGATCTTTGTGCCCGTTACCGGTTTGCCGGTAATACAATTGCGAACGATGCCCGAAAAGTAAAACTTCACATGCTCATCATCTTCAACAGGTGTCACTTCATTCTTCTTGCATGATGATAAGAGGAGCAGGCAAGCCAGTATCAGCGTATATTTTATGGTTGTAGCCGATTGCATAATTAAAAGATAAGAAAAACATTGCACTAAAAAAGGCTGCAGTATTAGTGCAGCCTTTTGAACAATATACAAGTTGATTATTTCAACACTGTCCTGCTGATAACGATCTTCTGCACCTCGCTGGTACCTTCGTATATCTGCGTGATCTTGGCATCGCGCATCAGGCGCTCTACGTGGAATTCTTTTACGTAGCCATAGCCGCCGTGTATCTGTACAGCTTCGTTGGTTACCCACTGGGCAATTTCAGAAGCATACAACTTAGCCATAGAAGCGGGCAGGGTATAGTCCTGGCCCTGGTCTTTGGTCCATGCAGCTTTTATTACCAGCAGGCGGGCAGCTTCGATAGCTGTAGCCATGTCGGCCAGCTTGAAGGCGATAGCCTGGTGATTAGAAATTTCTGTACCGAAGGCTTTACGCTCTTTAGAATATTTCAGCGCCAGCTCGTAAGCACCGCTGGCAATACCCAGCGCCTGTGCAGCAATACCGATGCGACCGCCGGCCAGTACTTTCATTGCGAAAGTGAAACCGAAACCGTCGTCGCCGATGCGGTTCTCTTTCGGAACTTTCACATCCTGGAACATGATGCTGTGCGTATCGCTGCCGCGGATACCCAGCTTGTTTTCTTTAGCGCCTACGGTTACGCCAGGCCAGTCTTTGTGTACGATCAGGGCATTGATGCCTTTATGTTTTTTGTCAGGATAAGTCTGCGCGATAACGAGGTAGTAGTCGGCAGAGCTACCGTTGGTGATCCAGTTCTTAGTACCGTTCAGCAGGTAGTAATCACCTTTATCTTCAGCAGTAGTGCGCTGAGATGTAGCATCAGAACCGGCTTCAGGTTCGCTAAGCAGGAATGCACCCAGGTTTTGGCCGCTGGCCAGGGGAACAAGGTATTTTTGCTTTTGCTCTTCGTTGCAGAAAGTTTCCATACCCCAGCACACCAGCGAGTTGTTTACGCTCATACATACAGAAGTAGAGGCGTCGATCTTAGAGATCTCTTCCATAGCCAGGACGTAAGAAACGCTGTCCATGCCCGAGCCGCCGTATTTAGGGTCAACCATCATACCCAAAAAGCCAAGCTCACCCAGCTTTTTGATCTGCTCTTTAGGAAATTTCTGGTGCTCATCGCGCTCAATAACGCCTGGCAGCAGTTCGTTTCTGGCGAAATCGCGGGCAGCCATCTGTACGGCTTTCTGCTCTTCTGTAAGTTGAAAATTCATATTAAAATAATAATATAGGATACCTGATAAAGTGGTGCAAACGTACGGCTTTTAGCGGAAAATCTCAACCCGCTTACCAACGGGCTTTTACTGTTTCGAATTCGGGTTTCAAAAGGCCGTAGCAGGCAGAATCCTGAATGTCTCCGTCCTTGCAATAGTGCCCCCGTAACAGACCCTCTTTGGTAAACCCAAGTCCTTCCAGCAGCGAGATGGATGCAATATTTGCCGGTCCTGCAAATGCCTCCACCCGGTGCAGTCCCATTTCGTCAAAGCCGTAATGCAGGATAGCTTTCAGTGCTTCCTTCATCAGCCCTTTCCGTTTGTACGATTCTATATCTATACCATAACCGATCTCTGCCCGGCTATGCCGTGCCTGCCAGGTGTGGAAGCCTGCCTTGCCGATGGTCACACCGGTTTCCCTGTCGACAAGCAGGAAGTTCCGGAAGCTGATAAAATGTGTCGTCATGCCAGACCGGTGTTTAGCCTTTTCCAGGGCAAGCACCGGCGGTGATGTCAGTGCCAGTGTCGATGCCATCTCATCGTCTGTGGCATGGGTCATGAACTCGGACCACAGCTCGGGCGTCAGCAGCTTGAGCTGTAGCCGTGGGGTATGCAGCGTGTGTGCTGCAGACAGGATGTTGATAGCAGATGTGCTCATAATTGTTTGGTTTAAGTATAAAAAGAAAAAGCCCGGCATTTGCCGGGCTAATATGAAAACTGTTGTTTAACTAAGCTTAAGTTGTTACTACAAGTTTCCCTCCCGGCGAGACAATGCGGCTGCGATACCATTCATTGTTTGAGTAGTTGCGCACAGGTGTATTAGTTATCGCGGTCGGTTTCATTGTGAAACAAAGTAACGGATTATATGACAATTTTTTATCTCAAACTTTTAATAGCTGAGAATTTCAAATACAGCGATAAGAGATTACTATTAGGCGAACCAATTAATGTATATACATTTGTTGCACAAACAGCAAAGCAAACTTTTAAAACAACAATTATGAAAAAAGCACTTTTCCTTTTCGCCGTCGCCCTGGCTCCGTTCGGACTAATGGCGCAGAAATCAAACGGTAAACTTATCGCAGCAAACACGGCTACGCCTTCTAAATGGGGACTGGACAAAAGTCATTCTAATGTGAAGTTCTCAGTGGAACACCTGGTAATCTCAGAAGTAGAGGGTTCATTTAAAATGTTCGACGGCAACATCGATGCACCTACAGCTGATTTTACTAACGCTAAGGTAAACTTCACAGTAGATGTGAACAGCATCAATACAGATGATGAAAAACGCGACGGGCACCTGAAGAGCGATGATTTCTTCAATGCTGAGAAATATCCGGCTATGAAGTTCACCAGTACATCTTTCAAAAAACTGAAAGGCAACCTGTACGAAATGGAAGGTAACCTGACCATACGCGACGTAACTAAGAAAGTAAAATTCGCAGTGATATATGGCGGTACGGTAAAAGATCCCTGGGGCAATACCAAAGCAGGTTTCAAAGCTTCAGGTAAGATCAACCGTAAAGAGTTTGGCCTGAAATGGGGCGCACTGACAGAAAGCGGTGGCGCTGTTGTAGGCGATGATGTGAACATGGTGATCAACGCGGAGTTTGCACAAAAGAAGGCATAGACGGGGCTTTTTATAATGTGGTGGTTTTAAAGATGCGGCGGGTTTTCCCGCCGCTTTTCTTTTATGGAATCTCTCAAATTCACCATCTTTATAAAAGCTAACCGTTTGAAACCTGGACCAATTCAGTCAACATAAGAACCAAACCGATGAAGAGCTGCTGCAGCATTACCGCCGCAGTGGTGATAATCACTGGCTGGGTTTGCTGTTGCAGCGGTACACTTTGCTGCTGCTGGGTGTGGCCATGAAATACCTGAAAGACAAAGAGCTGGCGCAGGATGCCGTGCAGCAGATATTCCTGAAAGCGCTGACACACCTGCCGAAGGATGAGATTCAGAATTTCAAAGGCTGGCTCTATGTACTGATGCGCAACCATTGCCTGCAATACCTGCGCGACAGGCATCATCATGCTGATGATTCAGCATTAGATAATGTTTCTGCAACTATTACAGACACAGAAGAACTAAAGCTGAAAGACTATACGCTGGAACAGATGAATGCAGCATTGGAAGAGTTGAATGAGGAGCAGCGAAAAGCAGTGGTGTTATTTTACCTGAAAAAGCAGAGCTATGAGCAGATCATGCAGCAGACAGGATATAGTTTTGCGCAGGTAAAGAGCTATATTCAAAATGGTAAACGTAATTTGAAACTGATACTACTAAAGAAATTAGGCAATCGCTAAATGAGCGGACTGGACGACATATTAAAGAACGGCGATAAAGGCAAGCTGCCTGAGGAAATGCTGCAGGCATACCTCGAAGGCAGGCTTAGTCCCGAGCAGCAGCATGAAGTGGAAGCATGGCTGGCCGAGGAAGGTATGGAGAGCGATGCAGTGGAAGGGTTGAAAAACCTACCCCCGAGCGAGACCAGGCATCTTGTAGACCGCCTTAATTATGACCTGCGCCACGAGCTGACCAAAAAAAAGCGCCGCCGCAAAGCGATAACAGATAACCAATGGGCCTGGCTGGCTGTACTCATTGTGCTGATGTTATGCGTGCTGGGGTTTGTGGTGATAAAAATTGTGGAGAAATAAGGGGAAATGGCAGAACTTGGATCTAATATTAACGTCCTGTTCAATATTTAACTTTTAAAAAAGCTGTACCTTGCAACAGGCCTAAAAGGCCGTTTTTGCATGGATCTTTCGGGTAAAAAAATAGTACTGGCAGTAACCGGCAGCATTGCGGCGTATAAAACGCCCGAGCTGGTGCGCCAGATGATAAAAGCCGGCGCCGAGGTGAAAGTCATCACCACACCGGCAGCGGAGAAATTCGTTAGTCCGCTGTCCCTGGCTACGGTGTCTAAAAATCCTCTGTACAGCAATGTGAGCGACGGTGCGGCCTGGAATAACCACGTGGAAATGGGCCGCTGGGCAGATGCCATGGTGATCGCGCCATGCAGCGCCAATACCCTGGCCAAAATGGCCAATGGTCTTTGCGACACGTTGGTGAACGCTGTTTACCTGTCAGCTATCTGCCCCGTGTTTGTAGCCCCTGCTATGGATGAGGACATGTGGCTGCACCAGAGTACCCGAAATAATATCCAGAAGATACGTTCTTACGGCAACCACATCATTCCTGTTGCGCATGGCGAGCTGGCCAGCGGACTGATAGGCGAGGGGAGAATGGCAGAACCGGCAGATATCGTGAACTACCTGGCCGATTTTTTTTCAAAACAGGGAGCTAGACCCCTGAAAGGGAAAAAAGCGTTGGTGACTGCAGGTCCTACTTACGAACGAATCGATCCCGTAAGGTTCATCGGTAATTTTTCGAGCGGTAAAATGGGCGTGGCGGTAGCCGAAGCTTTAGCAGACAAGGGGGCGGAGGTAACACTCGTATTAGGACCCACGTCCCTACAGGTGTTTCACGCGAATGTGAACGTAGTTGCGGTAGAAAGCGCCGAGCAGATGTATGAAGCCTGTTCCTCTGTGTTCGCCCAGGCCGATATAGCGGTGCTGGCGGCTGCGGTGGCCGATTACAGGCCGGAACAAGTGGCCGATGAGAAAATAAAAAAGCAGGGTGATACGTTAGATATAAGGCTGGCGAAGAACAGGGATATTCTGGCCTCGCTGGGAAGTGTCAAAAACGCCGGGCAAACCCTGGTAGGATTTGCGCTGGAGACCACTAACGAACTGGAGAACGCGAAAGGCAAACTGGAAGCGAAAAATGCTGATATGATCGTGCTGAACTCATTGAAAGACGAGGGCGCCGGCTTCGGTCACGATACGAATAAGATAACATTGATAAGCCGTAACGGCCACCGTGCCCTGCCTTTGCAGAGCAAGCAGGAGGCAGCTGCGGCCATCGTAAACTATATTGTAGAATTACAACATGCTGAAAAAACTGTTTAGTGTAGCGCTGCTGTGCGCAGCCGGTTTGATGGCGCAGGCCCAGGAACTGAACTGCAAGGTGAAGGTGTTGCACAATGCCATACAGAACGTCGACAAGCAAGTGTTCACAAATATGGAGCGGTCGATCACTGATTTTCTGAACACACGTAAATGGACCAATGATCAATACAACGCTAACGAGCGTATCGATTGCAACATCATGATCAATGTTACTGAACGGGTTGATGAGGACATCTATAAAGCTACGTTCAACATACAGGCTTCAAGGCCCGTTTATAATACCGGCTATGCCACTCCAACGGTAAATTTTGTGGATAAGGATTTTGCGTTCAAATTCACAGCGTTCACACCACTGGAGTACAACGACAACCGTGTTTCGGGCAATGAACCGTTGGTATCTAATCTTACCGCGATGCTTGCCTTTTATTCCTATATAGTACTGGGACTGGATTATGAAAGTTTCCAGAAAGACGGCGGGCAGGATATCTTCAAAAAAGCGCAAAACATTGTCAACAATGCTCCCGAGAACAAAGGTATAGTAGGGTGGAAGCCTGTAGAAGGCAACCGTAACCGTTACTGGCTGATAGACCAGATATTGAACCCCAGGTTCAAGTATTTCAGGGAGTATTGGTATACGCTGCACCGCGATGCGCTGGACAACATGTATAACAAACCCGAGGAATCTCGGAAACTGGTGACAGACGGCCTGGTTAAGCTGGCACAGATGCACCGCGAAAATCCGGGCTCTATCCTGGTGCAGTTTTTCTTCGGTGCCAAAAGCAGTGAGCTGGCCAGTATTGTAGCGCAAATGCCTAAAGAGCAGCGTGGCATCTACGTAACCATGCTGCAGCAAATGGACGTGCCCAATGCTCAAAAGTATCAAGCGCTTAAATAGCACCATGAAAGCTTCTTATCTCTTACTGCTGTTGCTATTATTGTTCTCCTGCAATTCTTTCCGCAAGGACGAGGCACCCATGCCTGCTGCCAAAATGAAACAGATATTCATGGATCTGCATGTGGCCGAAGCTTACAGCAGCATGCTGGATGATAGCTTGCACGTCTCGAGAAATAAAAACATTGACAGCCTGGCGGTATTTTATGCTGATGTATTTGCACATCATAACGTAACCCGCGAGCAATTCATGAACGGAGTGGATTGGTACCGGCGTCATCCGGAGGCGATGGACACGTTTTACAAAGGCCTGATAGAGGATGCTTCCAAACTGGAAACCTCCCAGGCAAAATAGCTATTTCAATTCGCTGAGCGCCTTGCTGATGCGCTGCATGGCTTCTCTCAGGTTCTCAATCGACGTGGCGAATGAAAGCCGTATGCAGTTACCATTTCCAAAAGCGCTGCCCCATACCGAAGTTACATGAGCCTTGTGTAGCAGGTACATGCTGAAGTCTTCGTCGTTATTGATAGTGGTGGTGCCATCAGATTTCCCGAAAAATGAGCTGATATTAGGGAAGGCGTAGAACGCGCCTTCGGGGTAGTTGATCTTAATGCCCGGCATGCCTTTCAGGGCACCGATCACAAAATCACGTCTTTCGCGGAAAGCTTCCACCATTTTATGTGTAGGCTCCAGGTCGTCCGACAGCGCAGTGATCGCTGCGCGTTGCGTTACAGAATTGGCGCCGGAAGTAAATTGGCCTTGCAGCTTTTCACAAGCCTGCACCAGTTCTTTGGGTGCGGCAAGGTAGCCAAGCCGCCAGCCTGTCATCGCAAAGCCCTTCGACATGCCGTTGACAATGGCTACGCGATCGCGTAGCTCTGCAAATTCACCAATAGAATGGTGTCTGCCCGAGTAATTAATGTACTCGTATATCTCATCGCTGATGATAAAGCAATTGGGATAACGTTTGAACACATCGGCCAGTCCAGCCAGTTCAGATTGTGAGTACACACTTCCGGTGGGGTTGCAGGGCGAGGAGAAGACAAACGCCTTCGTTTTTTCGCTGATCGCTTCCTCAAGCATCGAGGGTGTAAGCTTGAAGTCTGTGTCGATGGTGGTATTGATATACTTTACTTTTCCTTCGGCAAGCTGTACCAGCGCACTATAAGTTACCCAATAAGGGGTTGGGATGAGTACTTCGTCACCTGGGTTTATGAGGCTCAGTATGGCATTGGCCAGTGATTGCTTGGCGCCGGTAGAAACGATGATCTCCTCGATGCCATAATCGAGATTATTGTCTCGTTTCAGTTTTTTGGAGATAGCAGTGCGCAGCTCAGGTAAACCTACAACGGGCGTGTATTTGGTAAAACCATCGTACATGGCCTGCGATGCGGCTTTGATGATGTGTTCGGGCGTGCGGAAATCAGGTTCACCAAGACTAAGGTCGATAATATTGAAGCCCTGCGCTTTTAACTCGCGGCCAAGTTTGGCCATCTTTATCGTCTGTGGCTCGGATACACGGTTTAATCTGTCAGCTAATTGCATGAGTCTGATCCTGCTATTGATAGAACAGCAAATCTAAAGAAGCGGTGTTAAAAAATAGGATTTATTTGGGCCTAGTGCTGAACTCCGCCGCCTGTATAATATAGGTAAAGTGACAAAGCAATAATAACAGCAAGCGCTACTGACAGCAGGATGATCGTGTTCTTGTATCCGCGGTTGATGGTTTTTACTTTGTGCAGTTCGCTAACGTTGTTGAGCACATTTTCCATGCGGGAAAAAGCGGTTTCGCCTTTTACAACATAGTCGTACGCGCCGTATTTCATGCTGTCGATAGCCACGTCTATCTTATCCTGGCCTGAAAGCATGATCACTTGTGTATTCGGATGTTTTTCTTTGATCTTTTTGAGCACCTGGACCCCGTTCATAGCGTCAGCTCTGTGCGAACTCAAATGATAATCCAGCACGATTATCTCAGGATCGAGGTCCATGTGTTTCAATGCTTCCTCGCCATTGTCATATACCCTGATATCATACAGAAAGCGTTCAGAAAGGTAGTCTTTCAACATTTCGTTCTGGATGGGCTCATCATCCACCAGGAATATGTGTCGCTTGTTGTTAGCCATAGTGCTGTGTCAATTTCGTAGAAAAATAGAGAAAAATATTACAAAACAAAAATAAACTGCGATGATCATAGTCACTATCCTGGCGTGACCTGCGCCATCCTTAACTCTTCAAACGCTTTTTCGCAAAGGCGTTTCAGGTTGTTAACCAGCTCCGGTAACCTCTCGTAGTGCGCCGACTCGCCTGCAGTCTGCTCTATAAGGAAGATATGGCTGACATCCTCCTTTACACCCATGTAAGAAAGTTGTGGCTTCAGCGAATGTGCCGATATTTTCAAAGAGGCATAGTCTTTTGTTCCCAATGCCTGTTCCATGTTGGTCAGCAGCCGTGGGCCGTTTTCGAGGAACATGCCAATATACTTCTTCATCTTTTCGGCATTGCCGCCGGTAAACTGTTTGAGAAATTGCATATCGGTCACCTTCTCGGGAAGAGGTGGCAGCTGGGGAGAGGCAACCGGTTTTTTGACGGGTTCTGCCTCAGGTTTCACTATCCGGTTTTCGAGCACCGCTGCCATTTTCAACAGCAATTCATCGGTCTGGAAAGGCTTGGATACATAGGCATCCATTCCGGCATCAAAGTATTGTTTTACATCTTCCTGAAGCACATTAGCGGTCATGGCAATGATCTTGACATCGCGTGCGGGCGGCTGTAAGGTTTGCCGGATTAAATTCGTTGCTGTTAGCCCGTCCATGACCGGCATTTGTATATCCATCAGCAGCATATCGTAGCGCTCCTGCTGCACCCGGTCTACGGCTTCCTGGCCATTTACAGCAATATCGATCGTAACGCCGGGAATGATCTCTTTCAATGTATCTTCTGCCACCATCCTGTTAAACTCATTGTCTTCTACCAGCAGCAGCTTGACATGGTTCAGACGTTGCATGGTGCTATCGTCAACAACAGAAGAAAGTGTTGATTCAGTTTGCACAGACGATTCTTCGAATGGTATCACAACGGTAAACGTAGTTCCTTCGCCCAGCTTGCTTTTTACAGCGATGGTGCCATGCATTAGATCAACCAGCTGTCGTGAAATGGTCAGTCCCAGCCCGGTGCCTCCAAATTTGCGCGCTACGTCCGTGCCAGCCTGTGTAAAGCTGTCGAATATTCTATCCACGTAGTCTGGAGCTATGCCGATGCCCGTATCGGTAACATCGAACTGTATCCATATTTTGCCGTTCTCGGGCTTTTGCAGTACAGCGGAAACGGCTACATAACCTTTCTCGGTAAACTTGATCGCATTGCCTGCCAGGTTGATCAGCACCTGGTTGACGCGTGTTGGATCCCCGATAATACGGCCCGGTATCGCCGGGTCAATTTGTACCCGGAAGTCAATATTTTTTTCCTCGGCTTTCAGCAGCAGCATATCGCTCATGCTTTGGGCTATTTCGCGCAACGAGAAATCTGTTTGCTCGATAACTATTTTACCGGCCTCGATCTTTGAAAGATCAAGAATGTCGTTGATGATGACCAGCAGGTTATCGGCTGACTGGCGTATAGCGTTGAGGTATTTTTTTTGATCGTCATGCGGTTCTTTGCTCAGCAGCAGGCGAGTCATCCCTACTATCGCGTTCATCGGCGTGCGAATTTCATGGCTCATATTAGCCATGAACTGTTGTTTCAGGCTGGCCGTGCGTTCCGCAACTTCTTTCTCCTTCTGCGCCAGCTCTATCTGCTGGCGGGTTTGCAGGTTACGCAATTTATTGAAGGTGGTCTGTTTGAATATTTCCTCCTTCAGTTGCTCATAGGCCTTGAGGTGATGAAACGCCTTTGGGATATCACCCATTTTATCGTACAGGATAGACAAGCCTTCGTGCACGCTCATTACGTCGTGCTTCCGCTGGTATTCATCGGCCAGCTCAAAGGCGGAGTTAAGACTTTGCAATGCCTGCCGGTAATTGTCTTCATCCATCATCATGCGTCCTAAATAGTAATGGCAAATGATCTGTACTTCTACATTGCCCAGGTCTTGCGACTGCTCGAGCGCGGTATGCAGGTATTTTGAAGCCTCAGTAAAGTTGCTCATCTTGTAATACACCTTGCCGACGCCGCTGATGGAGGTAATGTGCATGGCAGTGTCTGGCTCACTATGGTTCAGGTTGCCTTCAAAATATCGCAATGCTTCCGCGTATTGTTCCTGCTTGAAGTAAATATTTCCAAGAATATTGTATAGCGAGATGAGGCGGTGTACGTCGTTTGCCTTTTCGAAAATGGGGAGGCATCTCAGGGCAAACTCGAGGGCATTCTCATAGTCATTCAGGTCGTAGTTGAGATAAGCTATACTGGCCAGGTTTACAGACTGGGCAACTTCATCGCCCAGGCGCTCGTTTATGGCTAGCGCTTTTTCAAAGTAATTCAGCGCTTCGGCCAGTTCGCCCTGGTCGCGGTAGATGTAACCGAAATTGTTCAGTATTCGGGCTTCGAGCGGTTTGTGGTTGATCTCGCGGGCTACTTTAAGTGCATCTTCCAGTATTTGGATGCCGTCATCGTATTCGCCCTGCTGCCAGAAGCACCAGCCCTTCAGGTTCAGACCACGGCCTTTTCCCAGCCTGTACCCATTCTTTTCCGAGCGGGAAATGACCTCGTCTGCTATCACAGCGGCTTTATCAACATCGAAATTGCGCACTTCCATGGCCATTTCTATCAGCGTGTCGATGCGTGCGCGCTCGTTGTGCAGCGAGTCGTATATTTCCTGTAGTTCTTTATACCGGGGGGTATCCATAGCAACCTGTTGTTCTATAAAATTAAAAACCCCTTACTGTTAAGCAAGGGGTTAAATATTTTGTTGTAGTTAATTATCCGTTCTTTGTCTGGCGAATGAATTCCTCATGTCCGGGATCTTCAAAGCTGGTATATACAGCGCACCAGTGGCCAATTAGTGAAAGAGCCCACGCTGCAGTGATCCAGGCCGGCCATGGGTATGCCCAACCTTCCACACCTTTATCATAAGTAAGCCACATAATCGCTGAGGCGATCAGGAAAACGATAAGATGAATAAAGAAGTTTCGTTTCTGAGTTGCAGTCGGCTTTATTTTTTGAGGCATCAGTGTAAGATTTGGCGCAAAGATAATTGCTGGGTACGATAAAATGAAATCAGCTCATTACTTTGAGATAACGTGATATATCATATTTTTTTAGCAGGCTTTCATCTGTTTCCGCTACCCGTGCTTCGATCTCGTATTTATTTTGGTAATAGCCGCTCCGCAAGTATTCTTTCAGGTAGAGCCATAAAAAACGGAAGAATCCATATTCATGAAACTGGTCTACATGCTTCAACTCATGGATGAGCCAACGTTTATTCCTGATAAACTCCGCGGTGTTTATATTGTGTAAATGGATCGTTTTGCCTATAACCATCGCAACATGGGTATATTTCAGCCTACGGGCGGCAAGGGCTGCGATCCATGAATTCTGTTTAATTGAGACACTTTTCATATCTGCAATGCATTTAACTCTAACGTTGTCATAGCCCAATGCATGTTTTTATAAGCTTTATGAGGAATATTTACTATTTTTCACGTTAATTCCATGCTAAATTTTCGTGCCTCTTTTTACAGGTTAGTTAAACTAGAAATGAAAAAACAAATTTTACTCATTACTGCACTGTTTGCGGGAGCGCAAGTGCAGGCACAGTACATCGACGACAATCACACAGGGCCGGTAAAACTGGCAGATATTGCTGAGCAATATTACAACAGTGAACGGCACCTGACAGGCGTAAATGACGAGCCCGCGAAGGAGGGTATCGAAAAAGAAGGGAAAGACTATCATTTCGGCCGCTGGTATTGGTATTGGAAAAGTCATACTGATGAGAATGGCTACCTGGTTTCTCCCTTGAAGACTTTTCAGGAGTGGCAAAAGTTTAATGCTGGCAGTGCACTGTCAAAGACTACAGCTGCAGAAATGTCTAACTGGCAATTCCAGGGGCCAACTTCGTCGGACGGCGGCTATGCCGGTGTGGGACGGATCAACAACATTGAGTTTCACCCCACCAATTCAAATATTTACTGGGTTTGCACTGCCGGCGGCGGTTTGTGGAAAACAACCAACGACGGAATGACCTGGACCTCTGTTACGCATCAGTTGCCTGTATTGGGTACGTCCGACCTGGAGGTAAATCCGCTTAATCCCAACACGATGTACCTATGTACCGGCGATAGGGACGGAAGCGATACGTACAGTATCGGTGTGCTTAAATCCACCGACGGAGGTGTGACATGGAACCCCACAGGACTTGTATGGACCACATCGCAGATGCGGCTTACTAATGCTCTTGTATTGAATAAACTGGATACCAATTCACTTACTCTTGCTACAAGCGCCGGTATTTACAAATCATATAATGGCGGTACCAGCTGGACTCCGGTTCATGCAGGAAATTTCAAACAAGTATTGCAGCATCCGACGGATACAGCAATACTGTATGCTGCCGTTTCCGGCAATAACAGTGGGAATATTTACCGCTCTAAAAACGGCGGCGCTACCTGGACCACGGTTACACTTGCAGGGGGCACCTCTAACAAAAACCGCATAGCTCTTGCAGTTACACCGCAGAACGTTGCAATCGTTAAAGCAATAGTGGCGGGAAACAATGGTGGGCTGGAAGGTATTTATAACTCGACCGATACCGGCAAAACTTTTACAAAAATATACGGGCCATCAGGCTGTAACGGAGACCTGATAGCAGGTACTAACTCTAACAACCTTACTAGTTGTGGCAGCCAGGGTTGGTATGACTTATCCATCGCTATCGATCCAGCAAATTCAAACAAAGTGTTTATGGGTGGCGTGAACACAAGGTATTCGACAAATGGTGGTACAAGTTGGAGCATTGTGACTCAATGGTGGGCACAGGCAGCGGGAATAGCAGAAGTACATGCTGACAAGCACTGGCATGCATTTCATCCACTGGTACCGGGAAGATTATTCGAGTGCAACGACGGCGGTGTTTACAAAACAGATAATCCCGCACCTAACTCTTTGTGGACGGATATTACCAATGGCATGGGTATTACGCAGTTCTACCGTAATGCCGTAGCGGACACTGCAAATTTTCAACTGGCCGGTGCGCAGGACAATGGTACCAAAATGCACCAACAGGGTTTCTGGAGTGATGTTTCAGGTGGCGATGGTATGAACTGTGAGATCGACTACGCGGATCCGGATATTTACTATACGGCGTACCAATATGGTGATATCAACCGTTTTTCAAGCAATCTCGGTAACGACCAGATCTCGGATAACATACCAGGAACCCCGTCAGGCGCGTGGATAACGCCTTTTATTATCAGCCCGCACAACCATTTGGACCTGCTTGCCGGTTACAGGCATATTTACTACAGTACAGATGCGGGTAGCAGCTGGATTTCCATTACGGGCAAGAATCTTACGACCAATAACCTGGAAAGGCTGGCAATGGCTCCGTCGAACGACTCGACTATATATGCAGTGCCTGATAACAACAGCAAAAAGGTATTTTACACTCATGCTTTTGTGGGTAGCGTGGTTAACTTTGACTCGCTGACGTGTCCGCATGCCGGTTCCAATATCACCGATATCAGGGTAGACCCCAAAGACCACAAGCATTTTTATATAACTCTGGGTGGTTATAATAGCGACCAGGTGGTTGACTACTCCTTCAATACCGGCACCTGGACGAAAATGAATACGGGCTTGCCTAATGTCCCGGTGCATTGCATCAATATCGACAGCACTACGAATATCATGTATGTTGGTACTGATGTTGGTGTTTTCTACCTGGATACGATCAACAAACAATGGGCAACATTTAATAAAAACCTTCCGAGTATAGAGGTCTCCGATCTTAGTATTAACTACAAGAAAAAGGAACTATGGGCATCAACATACGGGCGTGGACTGTGGAAATCCATTAAACAGGAATACGTGCTCGATACGACGGATACAACAACGGTTGTTGCTATAATACCATATGCTCCTGATAATGTTGTGATCATGCCCAACCCGAGCGAAGGTAAATTTTCAGTGAAAGCAACCTCAGAAAGATTGTATGGCCGCCAGGTAAAAATGATAATGCTTGATGCGATGGGCAAGCAGGTGTGGACAAATGAGCAGGTGTTTAACGGAGGTGGAGTTATAAATGTTAATGCGCAGGATGTTGCTAAAGGAGTATACTTGTTCCTGGTGTCTGATAATACAGGCGTTATTAGCCGGAAACGGATAGTGGTGAGGTAATAATGTTTTAGTATAAGTAAAGCCCGGTACAATTGCCGGGCTTTTTTATTGGCAGTGATAATGAATAGCGTTCGATCTATCGAGTGTATACTTTCCCCAAGGTTTTCCATCTATGCGCACAAGAAGTATCGACGTTCACGCCAAAACAAAAAAAGCCCGGCGATCAGCCGGGCTTTTTTTATAGTTAGTTTTTTATTAAGCACGTTGAGGAGCAGTTTTCATTGCCTGCTGCAAAGAGAAATAAAGTCCGAAGAGTAGGCCATTACCTACCAGGTCGCTGATAATAGTATTCTTAAAGAAAGGCAGCGCCATAGTATAAGTAGTGGCAAGACCTTGTGCGCCTGTACCCCAGTAACCTGAAAGGAACACGCCGAAGTTTGAAATGATAAAGAACAGTACAGAGCTAATCAGGGAAAAGCCAAGCACTTTAACGGTTTTCACATTACCCATGAACATACCCAGAACGGTAACCAGCGCCATAGCACCATATACCCATATCTGTTCTTGTCCGTAGAAGCCCTTCATGGTTACCAGTTTGCCATCGGCCATGTAAGTAATGGTGCCGAACAGCTCAAAATAAAGGTCTGCAATGAACATAGCCATCAAAGGCAGAATGAAAGCCAGGCGTTTGTTGGCGATAACTGCGCCGGCAAACAGGCCAACGGCTGCTACGGGGGCAAGGTTGTGAAGATCGCCAATTTCCCTGTTTACGATACGCGCCAGGGCAGCTATTGCGATAAGAGCGCTTGCCAGTAGAATATTTGTGTAATTACGTTTCATTTGTATTTGTCTCGATTCTGGAGTCAAAAGTAAAAAAGAAAATGCACAATTTTCGTTGTGCATTTTCTACTTATTCACATTAAAGGCCTTTGCCATGGCAGGATTTGTATTTCTTGCCGCTACCGCAAGGGCAGGGATCGTTTCGTCCTATTTTAGGTCCTGCCTGCAC
>JAJNBR010000243.1 GCA_021156265.1 Flavipsychrobacter sp. | reverse complement strand
GAAGGCAAGCGCACGCTGGTACATATTCGATTGGATGTCTTCCAGCAGTTGAGCAATGCCATCTGTAAGGCCGTCCAGCGAACGGCTGGTTTTTTCCTTCGTATCACGGCGGGCCACTTCTACCTGGTTGTTGTCCAGGTCGCGTGCACCAAGCGCTATGCGCACAGGTACACCGCGCAGTTCGTATTCTGCGAACTTCCATCCCGGGCGGTTGTTATCGTCGTTATCAAATTTTACTCGTATGCCTTTCGACTGCAGTTCTTTTACTATCTGCTTAGCTTTGTCATCTATCTTCTGTCTTGCTTCCGGATCTTTGTTATAGATGGGTACAATGACCACCTGCAGCGGGGCCAGCTTTGGCGGCATCACCAATCCCTGGTCGTCGCTATGAGCCATTACCAAAGCACCTATCAGGCGTGTTGACACCCCCCATGAGGTTGCCCAGACATATTCCATTTTGTTCTCCTTATTAGAGAACTGCACATCAAAGGCCTTAGCGAAGTTCTGCCCCAGGAAGTGTGAAGTACCTGCTTGTAGTGCTTTCCCGTCCTGCATTAATGCCTCGATACAATAAGTTTCTTCGGCGCCTGCAAAACGTTCGTTGGCCGATTTAACGCCGCGGATCACCGGCATCGCCATGTATTCTTCGGCAAATTCGGCATACACATCCAGCATGCGCTCTGTTTCCTCTATTGCTTCTTGTTTGGTGGCATGAGCTGTATGCCCTTCCTGCCACAAGAACTCTGCGGTACGCAGAAATAAACGGGTACGCATTTCCCATCGCACTACGTTAGCCCATTGGTTTACCAATATGGGCAGGTCGCGGTAAGATTGCACCCAATTCTTATATGTACTCCAGATAATGGTCTCAGACGTCGGGCGAACGATCAGTTCTTCTTCCAGCTTAGCCTCGGGATCTACGATCACGCCGCCACCATTCGGGTCATTTTTCAGGCGGTAATGGGTCACCACCGCGCACTCCTTAGCAAAACCTTCCACATGTGCGGCCTCCTTACTGAGGAAGCTCTTGGGTATGAACAACGGAAAATAGGCATTCTGGTGGCCGGTCTCCTTGAACCTGCGGTCCAGCTGGTCGCGCATGTTCTCCCATAGGGCAAATCCATAAGGCTTGATCACCATACAACCACGCACGGCCGAGTAATCAGCAAGCCCGCCTTTCAGGACGAGATCGTTGTACCATTGGGAATAATCCTGTTCACGTGGTGTTAAAACATTACTCATAAGACGAAGATTGGCATACTTTTCGAGGCTTCTACCAAATTGGTGGAATGCCGCAAATGTAGTAATTTCACTAGGCAATTTTAAAAGTAAACTATTCAAAAAAATGAAACGCTTCCTCTTAACTGGTTTGTTGATTATGGGGTTAGGGCAATTTGCGACCTACGCTCAGCAAAGAGGTACTTACAGAGACGATATTTACTACAATAGCAAGGATGCACAAAAGGACGCGGAAGCGCAAAGGCAAAAAGCCGCCGCAGCCCAGGAGGCAAGAAGACTACAGCAGGAACGGGAACAGGAAAGGACAAACGACGAAAACACTTATTCAAGCACAGGCAACGAGGGTTATACTCCCGACGATCGCACTACCTACAAGCGTAGCTATCAGTCGGATGGAGACGGCGATGGCTATCTGGACGCCAACGACGATTTCTATTATACCTCGCGCGTACGCAGGTTCGGCTATTATTCATCGCCGGGCTTCGGGTATTATAGCCCGTTCTATGATCCGTTCTGGTATGGTCCGGGTTATTATGGACCCGGCGGCGTGTCAGTAACCATTGGATGGGGGTGGGGACCTTCATGGGGATATGGCCCGGGATGGGGTTATCCTTATTATGGCTGGGGCTATCCTTATGGCGGTTGGGGCTATCCCTATGGTGGCTACGGTTGGGGTTATCCCTACGGCGGCGGCGGTTACTGGGCAGGATATAACCACGGATTCTACGATGGATACTACGGAGGAGGAGGTTATGGTGGATACGGAGGCTATGGCGGATACCGTTCTGTATACGGACCCCGCAGTTCTGTAAGCAGCAATAGCTACGGCCCTCGTGGCGCCAACGGCACACTGCCCGCATCTAACGGTATCATTCGCCAGCAAAGAAGGTCGGCGCCAGGCAATGGGGCTCTGACCAATGAACCAACACGCTCAATGAGAACCCGCGAACTTCCGGACAATGCCGTGCGGAATCAAAACCCCGGCGCCGTAGAAAGAAGCAGGCGTTTTGAAACGTCAGAACCGGCTCAGCAACAGCAAATGCAGGAGCGCCGCATGCAGCGCAACCGCATTTTCGGCGGCGGGCAAAGCGGCCAGATGGAAAACTCAAGGCGTATGGAACAGCGTCAACAACCTGCTATAGAGCAACGGCAGCGCTCATACGAACAACCAAGATACCAGCAGTCGGCTCCTTCTCAGCAAAGAATGCAGTCAGCTCCCCGCTCGGCGCCAATGAGCTCACCGGGTGGCGGTGGTTTTGGCGGAGGAAGCAGCGGCGGACGACGTCGCTAACAAAAACTTATTCTTTCAATGCGCTATTTGTTAAAATAGCGCATTGTTTTTTAACATCGGTATAGTTTTTGTTTTTCTGATATTTGTTAAAACAAGGTTTAAACATTTTACGGGTTTTATAGTCTAAAAGAAATGGTTTCTATGAACAACCGCCTTTTGTCTTTTTTATTAGCATTATCAGGCGTTACAAGTTTTTACATCGCATCGGCACAGGATGAAACTGATGCGTTGCGATATTCCTTTTTACAGCCTATGGGTACTGCCCGGTCTATGGGCATTGGCGGCGCCCTTGGTTCTGTGGGCGGCGATTTCACATCATTGAGTGTTAACCCCGCGGGTATAGGTGTCTACCGTGCTTCAGAGTTCATGGTCACTCCGTCGCTGAAGATCAACAGCGTCAACAGCACTTACCAGGGTGTAAACACAAGCGAAAGCAATACACGTTTCAACTTTAATAACCTGGGCGCAGTATTTACTTATTCGCCACGTGGACAGCGTTACGATCGCGCGAAGTGGAAAGCCGCATCGTTTGGTATTGGTGTCAACCGCCTGGCCGACTTTAACCGAAATGTATTTTATGGTGGTCGCAACAATACCAGCTCATTCAGCGAAATATTTGTGACCGATGCGGTGAACTTCAATGTGATCAATAACCAGCAAGACCTGGGTAATACTGCGACATTGGCCGGTATTGGCTGGCAGACTTTCCTAATGGATACGATCAATGGCGATTTTGTGCCTGTTCCTAATTATAATACAGGACTTAATCAACAACGCTCTTTACGTGAACGCGGCGGCATTAACGAGATCGTACTATCATTTGGCGGAAACTACCGCGAAAAGCTGATGCTTGGCGCTACCCTGGGTTTGCCCGCGGTAAGCTACAACCGTACCATGGTATTTGACGAAACAGATGCCAGCAATAACCCTAATAACGATTTTCAAAGCCTGTCGTTTACAGAAGATCTTCGTTCATCTGCATTAGGCATCAACCTGAAACTCGGTTTTATTTACAAGCCATCTGATGAGTTTAGAGTAGGCGCTGCTATACATACACCTACTTACCTCGGTTTCACTGATATACAGAACAGGACCATTACCGCCAATACTGAGGCTTTTGGTGGCACACAAACACTGCTTGCCGGTATCGATATACCCGAACAGGTATTTGAATATGGCCTGACCACTCCATGGAGAGCCGTAGTGAGTGCAACCGGTTTCCTGGGCAAATATGGTTTTGTGACTGCGGACTACGAGTACGTCGACTACGCATCTTCCCGTTACAATTTTGATGGCCAGTTCATCAATACCGAACAATTCATCAACCAACTTATCAAACAGCGCTACAGGGGAGCCAGCAATGTGCGCCTCGGTGCCGAAGCACGTTTTGACCAGGTGATGGTACGCCTGGGCTTTGGATACTATGGCAACCCCGAGAAAAACGGCGGCGACGATCGGCTGAGTCTGTCAGCAGGTCTTGGTTACAGGTTCGATAACTGGTTTGTAGACCTTGGATTTGTCAACACGCAGTACGAAGAAAAAGAACAACCCTACTATCTGCAATATCCCGAAAACTATTTTCCGGATAATCCCTCAGGCGTGATACCTGTTCCGCAGGCAACTATCAAAAACAGCCTGAACAACGTAGCGCTTGCGCTCGGCTGGAAATTTTAGAACAAAGACTTTATGATTTATAGAAACAGCTCCTCCCGAAGGAGCTGTTTTATTTTTGATCACCTGTTACCGTTGCTTCCTCTTTACCCGGCGCCTGTCCTTTGTCTTCTGCTTTATCTTGTTCAATAGCCGGTATAGCTTCGCGGTATATCAATCCTGTTTTTGCCGCATGGTCTGCTGCTTCTGTAGTATTATCTACGATCACCATTTCCAATTTATGATCTACTAACTCTTTGGAAATATCAATGGCTATCTTCTCCCGCTCCGCTAGCTGCACATCACGAATGTAGATCGCCAGCACACGCCCCGGGTATCGCAATACTACCTCGCGGTATATCTTCGGGTCTTCCTGCCCGCTGTCGCCTACCAGCACAAAGTTGAGGTCGGGGTATGTTAGTAAGATCTTTTCTATCTCAGCAAACTTGTGCCCCATGTGTCCGCCGCCGCTTTTCAGTATGGAGTTGTTGGTCAAACCGAAATCGCGCAATAGCAGTGGTCCCGCAGGAATTTCATTCAGGTCCAGGAAATCGCGCAGCAGGTCGTACATATTCCAGGGACTGCTGCTTACGTAGAAGAACGGGTTATTACGCTT
>JAJNBR010000242.1 GCA_021156265.1 Flavipsychrobacter sp. | reverse complement strand
AGGCAATTACAACCCCTTTAACAATTCCTTGTGAAAAATGGGCTTCTGGTTTGGTTTAAACTAAACACAAGACTGGAAGTCTAATTCATTAATTGTTACAGACCAATTTAAACAACACAAAAAAACAGATGAGTAGATCGCTGATTTGGGGAAGCAGTCTGTTGTTGGCCTTCTTTATGATGGTGGCAGCACCGGTGCACAAAGCAAATGCGCAACCGGGGGTATCGGTTTCCTTCCAAACGTTTTATGATGCACTGTCCCCACACGGACAGTGGATCGATGACCCGGAGAATGGTTATGTATGGTCGCCGCGAGGTGTAGGCAGCGACTTTCGCCCTTACTACAGTGGGGGTAACTGGGCAATGACTGATTATGGCAACACATGGGTATCAGACTATCCATGGGGTTGGGCGCCGTTTCACTATGGCCGTTGGGCTTACAGTCCGTTTTACGGATGGCTTTGGGTGCCGGGTACTACCTGGGGACCGGCATGGGTTCACTGGCGCGGCGGTGGCGGCAACTACGGTTGGGCGCCTATGGGGCCGGGCGTGAACATTAATATTAACATCGGTGGTGGCGGATACTATCCTCAAAGCAACTGGTGGACGTTTGTTCCCTGCAACAGGATCTACCACCGCGGCGGGTACGGAAGGTATTGGAGAGGTGCGAACTACAATAACACGTACATCAACAATACTACCATTATTAATAATACCTATGTGTACAACAACAACACCTATATTACCGGTCCGCGCCGGCGCGAGGTGGAGCGTACAACAGGTCAGCGCGTGAATGTGTATAATGTGCGCAATGACAATACCCCGGGCCGCAGCAGGATAGATGGCCGCAACCTGAATGTGTACCGTCCGGAAGTAAGGCAGGACCGTTCTGCCGACATGCGTCCGCAAAACGTGGTACGTGCAGAGCGTGGCAACCGTGACATGAATAACACGGTAAGAAGCACTGGCGACCTTAATACTGAACGTAACATCAGGTCAAACGGTCAACAGCAAGGCATCAGCAATACGCGCGACAGGCAGGCTGAAACGAGCAGGATGCGGCAACAGCCGGCCGCGCAAGTGCAACACGAACGTGCCGATCGCGACCGTGATTCGCGCATGACGCAGCAACAACAACGCGATGTGCAAATGCAGCAGGAACGTACTAGTCGTGAGCGTGAATCGCGCATGGTACAGCAACGGCGCGACATGCAGGTGCAACAGGAGCGCTCCGGCCGCGAAATGCAGGCCCTGCAGCAGCAAAGAGATGCGCAGGTGCAACAACGCCGTGTTCAGCAGCAACGTGCCGCCGAACAGCGTGCCCAGCAACAGCAGCAGATCGAATCGCGCCGGCAACAACGTTTTGAACAACCGCAACAGCAACAGCGGGTATACGATCGCGGGGGCAGCAGCAACCAGCGGGTCCAAAGAAGTCAGCCGCAGCAACCCACGCAGAACATGTCTCGCGGAAGTGGCGAGAACACAGGAAGAAGGCGATAGTACCCCATCATAGAAACGATAGAACCGGACTAAACATCCGGTTTTATTCGTTTTTACCAGACCAGTGCCGAGGCGCCCAGAATAGCGGCATCGGAATCAGGAAGGTCAGATTGGACTAACATGATCTTATTCTTAAATACGCGAAGTACATTCTCCTCCAGGTATTTTCTCACGGGGTTGAATAGTAGGGGCCCGGACTTGGCCAGCCCACCAAAAAAAATGATCGCCTGCGGAGAGGTAATGGCCACCGCATCTGCCAGAGACTGGCCAAGTATTTTGGCGGTAAAGTCGAATATTTCAAGAGCCAGCTTGTCACCCTTTTCAGCAGCCTCGTGTATCATCTTTGCTGATAGTTTGCCCTGTTGTTCACGCAGCATACTTTCATCCTTGCGATCCCTGAGCCACTCTTCGGCTGTTATAACGATGCCGGTGGCTGAGCTATATCTTTCCAGGCAGCCGTTACGGCCACAGCCACACTTGCGGCCATCGCGTACGGCTATGACATGACCCAGTTCACCTGCAAATCCATCATGACCATAAATGAGTTCCCCGTTCGCAACGAAACCACTGCCTACACCCGTACCCAGCGTTATCAATATGAAGTCCTTCATACCCTTTGCCGCGCCGTACATCATCTCGCCCAGCGCTGCGGCGTTAGCGTCATTGGTGATTGTGACTTTCAGATGCAACGCCTCACCTATAACTTTGGCCAGCGGTATCACACCCTCCCAGGGAAGGTTAGCAGCATATGCTATTTCGCCGGTAAAAAAGTTGGCGTTGGGCGCCCCTACACCGGCAGCTATCACGTTCTCCCTGCCTGCTTCATCCATTACTTTATTCACTTCGGTCTTCAGGTTATCTATATATTCCAGTACGCTGCCGCCCTTGGTGGCCATGCTGCCTTTGGCCAATATTCGTCCCCGCCTGTCAACTACTCCATACGATGTATTAGTTCCGCCTATGTCAATGCCTAGTGCCAGTGGTTGGTTCATGTGGTTTCCCGTTTGTACAAGTTTAGTAAAACTCGGCAACAATAATACCGTTCCTGTTTCCGCCCTCCAACAACAGCTGTGCCATTGGCATGCTTTTCTTAGTCATTCTAATACAACAAGTAAAGTGGAAAACAATACTGAACTTCAACATTTTGCCGCGTTTGTAAAAAATGAGCGACTCCATGATTTTGCCCGGGCAGAGTTGAATGCCATGCGCGAAATGGAGGTTCCATTGCTCAAATTGCTGGAGCCACTGGGCGAAGAAAAGCTCTTCGAAATAGTAACCGAAAGCCTTCATCAATTTCTTGTCGGGATAGAAACTGGTAGCATGGCCGAGGTAGAACGCAGCCTGGCTCAGTGGCGGCAAAACCAGCTGCCACATCAGCTCGACAAAGCAGATATATCGCTGAATGATATCCTGATGGGCTACGCTGCTCAAAAGGTTTCACTGCTTTCGTTTTTACCCGACTACCTGGAGCAGTCGCAAAAAACCGTACAGATCATTCTCGAGCTTGAAAAATACTACCATAAACTACAGCGCCTTGCACTTTCCACGCTGGAGAGCATTCAGCGCGAAGACCGCAAAAAACTACAGGAGTCCGAAGAGCGATACAAAGACCTTTTTGATAACGCCACCGACCTGATTCACATTTGTGCCCCCGAGGGGGAGATATGGTATGTCAATAACGCATGGACAGACACTTTAGGTTATACTGATGATGAGACCAAAGGAAGTTCACTATATGACTATGTAGCAGAACAGGACTTTCCCCAATTGAAAAAATACAGGGAGCGAATCATCGCCGGACATAAACCTGCAGAACGTCTCATCATTTCGCTCGTTACTAAGGATAAAAAACTTGTTACGGCAGAGGCTTCGATAACCTGCAAGTTTGAGAATGGCAAGCCAGTGTACACACGTGGCATTTTGAGAAACATCACCAAAAGACTCGAATACGAGAAACAATTTGCTTTTTATACTGACCGCATAGAAGAACAAAAGAAAAATATTGAGCAGCTTATTACGTCCGCTCCCGATGCGATCATCGTTATCAATGAACAGAGCAAGATATTGTTGTGGAATCCTATGGCGGAAGAACTGTTTGGATGGAAGGCTTCTGAGGTAATAAACACCATGTTGCCTAATGTTATAATTCCCCTATCCTACCGCGAAGCACATTGGAAAGGGATGGAAAGACTGCTTACAACCGGTGAATCAAAAATTCTCAACAAGACCGTTGAGGTGACGGGCCTGCACAAAACAAGGGGTGAGGTTGACATCGCCATCACGATCTCGCGCACAAAAGTGGGCAACAGGTGGAACTTTATTGCCTTTCTGCGTGATATAACCGCCCAAAAAGAAAGCCAAAAGCAGCTGGCCATCAAACAGCAGTTGCTGGAAAAACAAAATAAGGAACTTGAGCAGTACGCCTGGCTGGCTTCTCACGACCTGAAAGAACCATTGCGGAAGATCCAGACCTTTAGTGACCTGTTGAAAAAAAGATACCATTCAGAGTTGCCGGATAACGCGCAAACCTATCTCGGCGTGATCCATAATGCTGCAGCCCGCATGGGCAACCTGATACAGGACATTCTATCTTATTCCCGTGTGTCTAACATTAATGAGCATCTTGAAATGGTAGATCTTAATAAGATCGTGGCTGATGTGCTTCACGACCTGGATACTGCTATAAGAGAGAACGGGGCGGAGATAAGCACTACTGACCTTGGCCAACTGGAAGCCGATCCCACCGATATGACACACCTCTTTCAAAACCTTATCAGCAATGCCCTAAAATATCGCAAAGCTGATGTTGCCCCTTCCATAAAAATAACTGGCGAGCATCAGAATGGTATCTTGTATATCCGGGTTAAGGATAATGGGATAGGATTCGAAGCTGAATACGCCGACAAGATATTCCAGATGTTTCAACGGCTGCATAGCCAGAAAGAATACGAAGGAACCGGCATCGGACTGGCGCTATGCAAAAAGATCGTCGAGCGATACAGGGGCCATATAACAGCAGAAGGTGAACCTGGTGTAGGCGCCACATTCACGATCACGCTTCCCGTAAAGCAAATGGGATGACCCCAATATAATGTTAGCTCATACTTTTCACTATCGACCCCAGCTTTTTCAGCGCACGTTCCACTTCTGGTTTCCACTGCATACCGTAACTAAGGCGCATACAGTTTTGATACCGTTCCTGTAGGGTAAACATCGCGCCCGGCGCAATACTCATTTTCTGTTGCATAGCTTCCTGGTACAGCTGGTAGGTATCTATGTGCTCTGCAAGCTCCAGCCAAAGTATGAAGCCTCCCTTAGG
>JAJNBR010000241.1 GCA_021156265.1 Flavipsychrobacter sp. | reverse complement strand
CGGAGTCATGTATTGTGGCATATTTTTGATGGGCCTCGTAGGCCAGCTTATAGTCGCCCGAGAGTTCATAAGCCTCGGCCAATTTTTGATGTACACTCTCCAGTACGTGAAGGTGACCCAACTCCGATGCGATAGATATGGCTTTGTCGAAAAAATATACCGACCTTTTAAGATTGGCGGAAATATCGGTGTTAACACCATGCCGCTCGCCATTTTTTGAAATATTCTCTTTAGCCAGTTCCAGGTAAATACTTCCAATGTTTGCAAACACATATGCCTGCAGCGATTTATCATCAACTTCCTGTGCCAGGGCTACCGTTTGCAGGAAATAGTCGGCCGCCTTTTTATAATTTTTCTGCTCGGCGTACGTATTGGCAATGTTAAACAGCGCATTTGCAACCCCGCCTTTGCTTCCCAGTTCGATCTGGGCTGCTTTACCGAGTTCCAGGTATTCTATCGCCTTTGTATAGTTTCCCATTTGCGAGTGAGTTGCGCCGACCGCTACAAGCAGCTGTGCCCGGTTGAACTTTTCGCCGAGGTCAGTAACCATAGCCAATGCCGTAGTGCGGTATTCAAGCGCTTTTGCCAGGTTGCCTTGCGACTGATAAACCCCTGCTAGTGCTGAAAGCGACTCGGCTTCGCCCAATGTATCGTTAGCGACGGCGTAGGCCTTTCGGGCTTTCGATAGATACTCGTAGGAAGTGCCGTACGATCCCATGTCGATGTAGCTACGGCCAATGTGAAGCAAAATTTCCGCTATCAGCAGTTTGCGGTCAGCTTCCTGTGCAAGTTTCAGTGCGCGTTTATTAAACTCAATAGCCTCCTTATGTTCGCCACGACCGAAGTGGTTGGCAGCGATCTGGTGGAGAAAAGCTGCCTGAAATTTCTTGTTCTTCAGTTTGTTGGCAAGGGCAAGCCCCTGCCGGCAATATTCGAGTCCTTCGTCGGGCACATTGCCGGATGCGTTAGCCAGATCCCGCAACAGCCAAAGCCGGTTAGTATCCTGGCCCGTTTTGGCAAGCTCGGTTTTTAAAGAATCCCGGTAGGCAGGTGTAGACCGCGCAGCAGCAGGGTAATGCCATAGGGCCGCAAGTGTAGTGAGTAGAATTAATAGTCTTTTCATGGAAAAAATGAATAGACAATAAATTTAGCCTTTTAAAATACAATAGTCAAGCAGCTTTTCTGCTGATTATGGGTAACCCACGATCATCCGTTTTTACGCCGGTTGTATGGGTTATCTGTCTTAGCTTGCTATTGTGGACTATTTACGTAGTACTAATGTTCGCCCGCCTTGCGTTTCAACACACCGCCGGCAGCTTCTTTAATAGTGTTGGTAAAGATAAAAGCCTTAGGGTCGAGATGGTGTACCACATTGCGCAGCCTGCGCACTTCGAGGCGGGTAACTACAGTGAATACAATGTCGCAGTCCTGGCTTACTTCAAAACTGTCCTTCATGAAGCCGCGCTCACCTTTATAGATCGTGATGCCCCTGCCCAGTTCTTTTACCAGCTTTTCTTTTACAGCCTGGCTCTGCCCGGATATAATGGTGACGCCTGTATATTCTTCAAGACCTTCGATCACATAATCAATAGTTCGTGTAGCCACATAGTAGGTGAGCATGGCATAGAGTGCGGTTGGCAGGCCAAGGTGTAATGCGGCTATCAGGAAGATCACCACATTAAGTCCTAAAATGATCTCGCTGATGGTAAAACCGCTTCTTCTCAGGGTATACAGCGCAAGTATCTCGATGCCATCTATTGCACAGCCACCACGCATACCAAGGCCTATACCGAGCCCGAGGAAAAAGCCGCCGAAGAGGGAGACCAGCAGCTTGTCGGACGTGATAACGGGAAAGGGAATGAATAGCAGGCACAGCGCCAGTGCAATTACGCTAATGAGCGTTTTGATGGCAAACCTGCGGTTTACCTGGTAGGCGCCAAGAATAATGAACGGGATGTTTACCAGTACAATAAGATAGCCTACGTTAATATGGTATATCTCGTGCAGCAGCAGCGACACGCCCGTAACGCCGCCATCGAGAAACTGGTTGGGAACAAGAAATGCCTTGAGTGCAAAGCTGGCGAAAAGTATGCCTGTTGCCGTGTATAAAAAATCGTGAATGCTTGCGGTAAGCCTGTAGCTGGCCATGGATCAATGTTTGAGCTTGGAACGTACGGATTCGAGGTTTTCGGCTTTTTTTGCCTTTCGCCACTTGAGCGCCGTAGACGTGAAGTAATGGTGTTTTTCCAGGAAATCAAGTTGTAGCCTGTTCCACTCATCTTCGGTTTTTATTACATCAAGTGCCTGCAACTCGCGAAACAGCGTATCGCCAATCGGAAAAAAATCATCGCGGCCCAGGTAGTCCAGGTCTGCATCGCAGATGATCTGTTCGAGCAGGTTTTTGGGAGACTGGGGTATTTTGGTAGCCATGATCATGCCGCAAATGCGCGCGATAACTTCGGGCGGGTAGCCATAAGCGGGTAGCGTTTGCTTCGCTATTTCACAGGAACTCTGCTCATGGTCATTTTGCCCGATCATGAATCCTGAATCGTGAAACAGCACGGCCGTTAACAGCAGTTGCAGATCGGCATCGCTGATGATCTCTTCCTTCGCCAGTTGCTGTGCGGCGTTATACACATCCTTAATATGCCCGACGCTGTGATAGGTCAAATGTGCGGGTAGCTCTTTTTCAAGCCTTTCGAACATATTCGATTTTAGTTCTTCAAATTGCATCAGGGGCAGACAGAATTTTTATTGAGACTTATTAGCAATAAATGTATAAAATTCTGATAAATAGATGTGTACTATTTGATTATAAAAGAAAAAGTCCCTGTGAAACACAGGGACTGAATAAGATGCATTGAATGATTTATTCGGGAGCTACCAGCCTGAAGCCGTTGCCGTGAATATTTACGATCTCCACGCTGCTGTCTTCCTTCAGGTATTTGCGCAGCTTGGCAATGTACACATCCATACTGCGCCCGTTGAAGTAGGTATCGCTGCCCCAGATGCGCTTGAGCGCCGCTTCGCGTGGCAACAGGTCGTTCTTGTACTCGCACAGCATAGTGAGCAGTTCGTTCTCCTTTGGCGACAAAGTTTGGGCATTGCCGTTGACTTCCAGCGTGCGCAGTTTGCTGTTGAAATGATAGCCGCCAATGTTGAACTCAACCTGCGAGTGTTGTTTTTCCTGCAGTTCCTGGTTGCGTTTCAGGATGGCTTTTATCTTGTGCAGTAGAACTTCGCTGTCGAAAGGTTTGGTGATGTAATCATCGGCACCGAGCTTGTACCCGCTCAGTATGTCTTCCTTCATGCTTTTGGCCGACAGGAAGAACAGGGGCACTTCAGGGTCAACATTGCGGATCTCCTCTGCAAGTGTGAACCCATCCATGTTGGGCATCATCACGTCCAGCAGGCAAATGTCAAACTTCTCCCTGCGGAAGGCTGCCAGTCCTAATATACCGTCTCTTGCCAGTTCTACTACAAAATCGTTCAGCTCCAGGTAATTTTTCAGTACTTGTCCGAAGTTGGTATCATCTTCAACAAGTAACACTTTGTATTTTTCTTTTTCCATACGTAGGATATATTATCGCCAAAAGTAATAATGGATAAGTTAATTTGTTATCAAATCTTTTGTTAAAAGCGGGGACAGTTGATGGTACGGCCACTTCGCCCCATAGAGCCGTAAAGACCCTGGTAAGAAATTGAGAACTCCAGGGCACCGAAATTATTGTTGTCTTTGCCGAGCGAAGATACCGTGTAATCATAGCTGGTCATTATTCGTACGGAATTGAACTGCATACCTAAAGCTCCGATCACAGCATCATCCCAACGATAAAAGGCACCCACAATCAATTCCGTGCGACGGTCTCTATGACCCGCTACATATATCATGCCCAGAGAGCCGAAAACTATCTGTGATGCATTTTTCTGCATGGTATAATAAATGGAGGGGTTGATTGTCAACATCTCGCTCCAATGAATGATGGCGTCTGCATTTGCCGACGGACGCAGTCCTAATTTGTTGCCCGTTATCGTGATCGTGTCCTCATAAAAGCTTTCTTTTGACTGATTGAGGTGGGCAACGCTGACACCGACGCGCAAATACGTAGCATCTGTGGGGAAGGTCGCATAATTGATGCCGGCCGCCAGGTCTACATAGCTGGTTTTAAGAATGCCTACTGGCTCATTGCTGTTCAGCTGCGGATCAAAGGTCACTCCGTTACGGCCTACCCATTGCTGGTTGTATGTCAGCTTGTTGAAGTTGAGGCTGCGGTTAGCGCTCGATACAGACACGCCGGCCGAGATCATAGAATAATCGCTGGTCATTACGTGATAGGCGATATTTCCGTCTATCCTGGTGTGCGACAGCACGCCGTCGCCGGCTTTGTCGTTAAACACAGAAAGTCCAAGACCCATCCAGTTGGTGTAGTTGGCATTGCGCATCAACTGGAAGTCCGCAAATGCGGAGATAGTATTGTAAGGTACCGGCAGGTTTGACCATTGGTTACGGTAATTGGCGCCAATGCGGTAATCGTTGTCGCTCATCAGGCCGGTGTTTGCCGGGTTTACCAGCATTGGTGCATTATAATATTGTGAGAAATGCATACCCTGCCCGTATACCTGGCTGCCGCAAAGAAAAGCCGCAGCTGCTGTAAGGAGTAATCTTCTTCCGTTGAATCTCATAGAGTTATCTTATTAGGGTAACATTTCCTTTTTTATAGAACGGTTCGCCGGTGATAAACATGCCGCTCATTACATAGCCGTATACTTCCATCTCCTGCTGTTTGCCTTTGAAGCTGCCATCCCATCCGTATTTCGGGTC
>JAJNBR010000240.1 GCA_021156265.1 Flavipsychrobacter sp. | reverse complement strand
GCCCGTGCTCCCGGTGCGTAGCGCCACAGTACTCCATGCCGACGATGTAAAAATGCTGTTGCATTTTGACCGTACGTGCAAATAGAAATCTTTGCCGTCAGCCGGTAGTTCAAGTCCCACAAAAGTATTGTAGATGGTGGTGCCGAATGCAGGTCCGGTACTGCTGTTGGTGAGTGCGTATTCATAAGCCACTGCCGTCGGGGTAGGGTCCCAGAACGCGTAAGGTTGATTCGAACCCAGGTTGTTTACCTGTACCACCGGCGCATAGCACACCATCTTTGTTACAAATGAATCCAGCCGCCATCCTGACTGGTCTGTAACAAAACATTTAGAGCGGACATGGAAATAGTATTTTGAATTGGGCATCAGGTTGGTTAGCGTAACGCTGATATTCGACGTGGTCTTGATACCTGAAGTTGGAGGCTGTTTGTTGAAATCTACTGCGTATTCAAAGCCGTTCGAATTGGGCATCTGGCTCCACAGCACATCGGCCGACGAGTCGGTGATATTGCTGATCAGCACGTTGGTAGGTTTATTACAGGTCGGCATGGTAAACGACTGGTTGACCCAATTCGATTTATCTGTTGCGTCACACACATTCCTTACATGCACATAATAGCTTTGTCCCGCCGTATGTCCTGAGAAATTGACCACCGGTGTTGTAGTTGTCAGAAAGCCGGTGGACGGCGCTGCAGACACCTGGTCTATCTTATACTCAAAAGCCATGGAAACGGTAGGTTTTACCCAGCTCAGCGTACCAGTGCTTCCGGTCAGGTTGCTTGCGACGATATTGGTTGGCGGGAAGCAGGAGGTAAGGGTAGTGAACGAGGTAGTGACCCAGGAAGAATAACTGGTGCTATTGCATTTGTTGCGCACGTGTATATAATAGGTAGTGGCCTGCTGCAGGGCCGATGGATTCGCACTGGCCGAACTTGTGGCCGTGCCCGCACCCGATGGTGGTGTGGCTGTTTGATTAACTACATACTCATATCCTGCCGAGCCGGAAACAGTATTCCATGTGATGGATGCAGATGATGCAGTTATATTGGACGCGCTGATACCAGATGGCGCAGTGCATGAATTGTATGTGATGCGCAACTGCGGGCGTACGCTACGGAGATTGTTGAGGGTGCTGGAGTTAGTTGAGCTGACATAAGAAATGGTCCGGTTGCTGATGGCGTCTTTCTTCCACGATATTCCGGCAGTGAAAGGGCTGCCTGAGATCATATTGCAGGCGTGATGCACAGAGATCTCGATAGCGCCGCCGGTATAAGTAAAGGGGGTAGTGAGCGTGTAGTCAATAAAACCGGTTGATGACGACATAGTTTGTGCATTGGTGTTGTACACCTGGGTACTGCTGGCGGTCAGTGTACTCCACGATTGTGGCGGACTTTGTACAGATGTGAGCGAGGAGTTTTTCATCCAAATTTCAAAGTGGTAACTACCATTGCTGGCTGCAGTGTTTGTTTTGAACCAGGCGAGTTTGGTAATGACCGAACCTGTGTTTATTCCGGCTGCCGACAATTCGGACTGTGTGTAGATATAATGGTGCCGGGAATAGTCGAATGAGCTGCTTGCAGACGAGCGGTATATGGGACCCGGGTCGCCCGATGCACCATTGGATGAGGTGCCTGATTGTGCGCCGGCGCCAATCGTTGCCGTTTGCTGAGCATGAATATCAGCACAGAAAATGCAGCAGATCATAAGTGATATCATGCCGCGGTAAAATGTAATACTGGGTATCATAAACTGTAATTTTTGATGCTTTGTTACATCAAATTTTACAATTTATTTACAGCATTTATAATTAAATGAGTATTAAACTTGCTGTTATAGATATTGATTAAAAAGCTGTTAAGCTACGGGCTGAAAGCATGATTCCGCTTTGCGTGAGCTGCTTTGAGATAACGATTTTAATGCATTTTTAGCGACAGCATTAAGATGGTTAATATTATTTTGTAAGACGTTTTTCCGAGTTTAGAAATCATTAAATGGCTTTTAACATTTTTTTCCTGCCCTCTGGCATAATATTCATGATTATTTAGAAAAATGAAGTGTTATGAGACTTTCGAGATTGTTGTTGCTGGCGGGTATTGGTTACGGTATCAATGCCTTTTTGAAAACCCAGCGAGGAAAAGAAATGAAGGATAATTTGACGCACCGCATGGATGGCTGGAGAAAAGAGGTTGAAACCCTGGTTTCCAACATCAAGAACAGGAGGAGTTCAACATCATCGGTTGACTCTCCTGTAGACAATAGTGTAGGATCTATGTACTAAAGACTTACCGGTAAACAACCGGAGGCGAAGACAAAGTAAGAAGCTGTGCAGTTTGTACGGCTTTTTACGTTTATGCCCAGCCGGTAAATGTTGAGACAACAAGTAAAGTCAGCAGTAAGATGAATACAATGAGTAAAAAACAGCGCATGGGTTTTGGTCGTTTGGCTGTAAAGCTGATAATTCATTGATAATAAGCAAAATATATGTAAAGGCTTAACGCAAGCTTAGCAGGCAGTTAACGAACGCTTAGCGAATGGAAAGAGCCGCACTAAGGCGGCTCTTTGATTTTATAGCTTTTAAAGCTTTACTGACTTATCGAGAACTTGACCATCTCTAAGCGCCCGTCAGTCACCAGCTTAAGTATATAATGGCCTGCGGGCAGTGCGCCTGTCTGTACATCGATCTCACCGGAAACGCCGGCTTTCATATTACGCTGCGACCAGACCACCTGGCCCAGCTGGTTAATAATATGTAGATCTACATCGCTTGCAGACCCAGTGGCGAGCGTAAAGCTTCCGTTATTTGGGTTGGGGTAGAGGCTGTTGCTTTGTGGTTGAATATCGTCGAGGCCCGATGCCACGTTCATGGTGATCGCATTGCTAGGTGTATCTATGATACATGTGTCGCTGCAAGTCAACAAGCAGGTGACGATGTCGTTGTTGTTAAGCGTAGTGGTGTTGAACACAGCGCCGGTTGCGCCGGGAACGCTATTCCCGTTTATGCGCCATTGGTATTGAGGAGTGTCGCAGTATACAGTGGTTGCTGTAAATGCTACGTTTAGACCGGGCCATACATTGGTTCCGGGACTTGCAGCAATTGTCGCATATGGCTTATTGTACGGGATCACGTTAATGTTCACGGTGTCTTTTTTGACAGGACAAGCAGCCGGCAGGCCATTGACAGTTACTTCGTATGTAGATGATGTGCCGGGGGTAACTACAGGGTAGGGGCAGTTTGAACAGCTCAGGCTGTTAACATCGCCGGATAGCACAGACCATGTAAGCAGGTTGCTGCCTGGTGAGATCAGGCCAAAGCTTGTACCCACGCATACAGTTGTGTCGGGGCCCGCAGTTACTTTATTCCACACTCTTACCGGGAGTGTAGACACGTAACTGTAGACAACCAATGAATTGCAGTTGGAGTCTGTTACGGTCACCGTAAGGGTATACAGACCCGAGGTTGTGGCAGATGGAGTCCAGTTACCGCATCCACGCACCGAATCCGTTCCCAGGTTTTGGTAGGTGACCGTCGAGCCCGGCATAACAGCATTATGATTATCGCTCACCCAAAGTTTGGCGCCGCTCGCTTTAACATCGAAACAAAAATTGACCGGCTGACCATTGCAGGTATGATAACCATTTGGGTTACCTAACGGTTGCACTATGGGTATAGGCGCGGTACTGTTGCAACTATATACATTCACCGGCATTTCCCGCATTACAGATCCTACCAGTACACCGTTCCTGTATTCTTTGGTTCGGATGGCCAGTGCACTGACCCCGAGCTGGCCCGGAGTGAAGCTGATCTGCCCGGTTTGTGCATTTAACGTGAATGTGTTCCCGGTCTGCAATGGGTTTGCCGGTATACTCAGTGCCGGTATAGATGAAGTAAAGCTTACAGGAGTGGCCGTTCCTGAACAGCCGGTAATACCCGCTAACGGTTGAATTACCTCGGTCACCAATGAATCTGAATTCGGATCAACTGCACCATTGTTCCAGCCATAGGGAACGTTCTGACAGGCATTTATAAAAGGCTTATTGCTGTAATAAGGAGAACTGTTTCCCTGGAAGCTACCCGTATTATTGAAAAGAGCTTCAATGTACATGTTCGTAGAACTGGAATTGACGATATTGTTGGATACATTCCTGGGTGCGAGATAGGTGAACGCCCTCCAGAAATTACATTGAGAGGGCAGGGTGACATCAGCGTAATACCAAACTTCCTGGTAGCCGGCGAAGCTGGCTGAAGGATTGTCGCATTTGGTCTGGATCTGGGGACATGGAAATTTATACGGCGGCACCGTTTGAGGGTACTTGACCAGGGTAGCGGTAAAGCTCGACGAGTTACAACTGTTGCTGAAACAGAGCGGGAATGTAGTAGGTTCCGTCCCTCCGCTGCAGTCGCGGTAAAGCTTGAAATAAAACCGGTAGGTAGTACCAGAGGTCCATTCGTAGATCAGCTCGCCGCCTGCTGCATAATTGGCTTTGGCTTGGTTGGTGCACAGGCAAACGAATACAAATACAGACAGGATAAAAGCTATATAGCTTTTCATAATTGAAGGTTTTAGGTGCTGTGTAAATATACTCATTCGGGCTGATGAAAAAGAGCCGCGCTAAGGCGGCTCTTTGATTATGTTGCACTTATAGGCCTACTGTCGTACCGAGAACTTCCTCATCTCTGTCCGGCCATCAGTCACCATCTTAAGCATATAATGACCCGCTGGCAGCGAGCCCGTTTGTATATCGATCTTGCCGGAAACGCCGGCTTTTATATTGCGCTGCGACCAGACCACCTGGCCTAGCTGGTTAATGATATGTAGATCCACATCGCTGGCAGATGTCGTGTTGAGCGTAAAGCTTCCGT
>JAJNBR010000239.1 GCA_021156265.1 Flavipsychrobacter sp. | reverse complement strand
TGTCTGCGCATCCTTATAGTCAACCATCCTGTCAAGAATGTACTTTGAATCGATAACGCAATAACGTTGGGCAGAAGCGCTCAGCGCCACACCCAGCACTACCGCCACACTGAAAAATATTTTCTTCATAGGTGTCTATTATTTGCTTTGCAATATAACTATTATCAATCAGGTTCAAAACCAAGCATAAACGTAAAGTTGGCTATATCAGTAAGCTTGGTTCTTCCTGCAGCCCTGTCAAATCTGTCGAAGCCAACACCATAGTCAAGTCCCAACAATCCGAACATTGGCAGAAAAACTCTCAAACCGAGACCTGCGGAACGGTTAAGCTTAAACGGATTGTATTCTTTGAAGTTGTCCCAGGCATTTGCGACCTCTACAAACCCCAGACCGTAAATGGTAGCCGTAGGGCTTAATGAGAACGGATACCTTAATTCAGCAGTATACTTGTTAAAGATCGTAGCCGCGCTGGCGTACGGGCCGCTGTAGCCACGATGAGCAATGATATCGCGACCTATGAAAAAGTTGTTCTGGTTCAAACCATCGCCACCAACCTGGAAGCGTTCAAACGGAGAAAAGCCAAGTTCAGGCTCATAATAGCCAAGGAAACCGTATTTGGTTGCGAGTTTAAACACCAGGTTACCACTTACTTTCTGATACCATTCCGCTGTAAAGCGATATTTATGATACTCGATCAGCTTATATTTTTCGGCGGTTGTTTCTGTATCATAATTCCTGTTGCTAAAAGAACTGTAAGGTGGTGTAAACTGGAATGTAAAGCTGATATTGGACCCACTACGCGGATAAAGCGGCTGGTCGATCGAATAACGGGCAAGTACTAACTTAAAATACAGGTTGTTGCTGTTACCATTATTAAAGCCTTCTATCAGCGTATAGTCTTTCAACTGATAATTCTGGTAGTTAAGGCCATATGTAAACACAAAGTTGTCGTCCGGCCACTTAACACGTTTACTCAGCGACACGCCACCACCTATCAACCGTAAGTATGAGGTACTGGCGGTACTGGAATCCGCGCCTGCAGTACCAGCCGAAGGTGAGATCCTTGTATAAGCCATGCTCGTAGTTAGTGCATTAGGCTTACGGCCTCCCAGCCAGGGTTCAGTGAACGAAAAGTTCAGAGAATTATAATAGGCGCCATTCGATTGGAAGTTAACAGAAAAGCGCTGACCGTCACCAACCGGCAGTGGGTCCCAGAATTTTGGCTTAAAGATATTACGAAGGGAAAAGTTAGTAAATGTCACGCCGACGTTTCCATAGAAACGCACACCACCTCCGAAACCAGCTGACAGCTGCAGTTGATCGCTCGATTTTTCAACTACTGTATAATCTATATCTACCGTTCCATCTTCAGCGTTCGGGCGCGGTTGGATCCCGATTTTTTCCTGGTCGAAGAAACCAAGATTCGCTATCTCACGGTTTGAACGGATAAGATCAGAACGGCTAAATTTATTACCCGGAAGCGTACGCAGTTCCCTGCGGATAACGTGCTCGTTTGTTCTGTCATTGCCCGCTATCGTCACATTTCTGATGGTGGCCTGGGGTCCCTCAGTGACACGCATCTCATAGTTGATAGTATCACCTATGATGGATGTTTCTACCGCGTCGATATTGAAGAACAGGTAACCATCATCCATATATAGACTGCTGATATCCTCGCCACCTTCAGGGCTAAGTACTTTACCCAGGCGCTTATCCAGCAATTCCTGGTTATAGACATCGCCTTTTTTTATACCTAGCACACGCGCCAGTTGCTCATTGGTATATTTGGTGTTTCCTTTCCACTCAATGTCGCCGAAATAGTATTTACGTCCCTCTTTTACTTCAATATCAATATTGATATTGCCGTTCGGTAATTTATAAACCGTATCCCGCACGATCGATGCATCCCGGTAACCCAGCGAATTGTAATGATCTATCAACGAGACTTTGTCATCGTCAAATTTGTACTGGTCAAACTTTGAAGAAGAGAAAAAGTTATACCTGAAATAAGGATCAACAGCATTTAGTGTCTTGGTCAAGGAAAGAAATCCAAAATCCTTTATATACTTGCCAAACGACCTGCTGTTATCCTGGTACAGGCTCATCTTGTCGGCCCGGTGCAACGACAGCCTTGCCATCTCTTTAGTAGAGCGGAAAGTGTGTTTTAGCTTCAGATCCGTTGCTTTACTATTGCCCGCAATGTTGATCTGGTTGATCTTTGTCTTTGTGCCTTTATTTATATCAAAGGTCAGGATCACGGTATTAGTTCCTCCGGTATCCACACGCTCCATAACGTTGACCGCAACATCGCCATAACCCTTATCTGAAAAATACTTTTGTATTCTTACAACAGCATCCTTCTTGGTAGCTTCTGTCACTACCTTTGATTTTACCAGGTTTACTTTGTCTTTAAGCTCCTGCGCCTCACCTTTCTTGATCCCTTTAAAATTATAACGGCTTAATCTCGGACGTTCCTCTACTTTGATATCAAGAAATACCTTATCACCAATATATTTCGACACAGTAATGCTTACATCCGAGAACAATTCCTGGCGCCAGAGATTGCGTATGGCGCGCGATATTTTCTCGTCATTAGGTAATCTTACCTTATCGCCAACCGATAACCCGGTTACCGTCAATAGCAGATCTTCATCAAGGTATTTGACGCCTGAAACAGTAATACCACCAATTTCATATTCACGTGCCCGATCTGTTGATTGCTGTGCCCTGTTACCCATCCCGCCAATTTGAGCCTTCCCTTCCACGGAAAAACACAGAACAGTAAAAAGAAAAAAACAATAACGCAAAAAGTTATTATACATGCTGCGGAGTAGTTTGAATTTGTTCACTGGTTTTGCCAAAACGACGCTCGCGTTGTTGGTAATCCAGTAAGGCTTCATATAAGTTTGGTTTACGGAATTCCGGCCAATGTACAGGGGTAAAGTAAAATTCAGCATACGCAAGCTGATACACCAAGAAATTACTGATCCTGTACTCACCGCTGGTACGGATCATCAGCTCCGGATCAGGGAATGGCGCTGTATTCAAATACGTATGAAATTTCTTATCGTCGATCTCTTCAGGCTTCAGTTTACCGTCCGCTACGTCTTTGGCCAGCTTTTTTGTAGCCTCCAGTATCTCCCAGCGGGAGCTATAGCTCAGGGCCAATATCAGGTTAAGGCCTGTATTAGCTGCGGTTATTTCCTTCGCCTCTGCCAACTCTTTCTGGCAGACCTCAGGCAGACTTTCAATATCGCCTATTACGTGAAGTTTAATATTGTTTTTCTTCAGTTCATCCACCTCCTTGCGAATGGTGTTTACCAAAAGCTCCATCAATGCATTCACTTCCTCCTTTGGACGGTTCCAGTTTTCTGTGGAGAATGCATAGAGTGTGAGATATTGTATGCCAATTTCCGCACACCCGTTCACGATTTCGCGTACGCTCAACACGCCTTCGTGATGTCCGTAAACACGGTCCTGACCACGTTCCTTTGCCCAGCGACCATTACCATCCATAATAATGGCAATGTGCTTTGGCAGTCGGGTACGGTCAATGGATTGTAGAGTATCCATAGTTAACTTAAAGAATGCTGCTTTTTATAAAAGGTGTGCAAAGGTACAAAAATAGCAGGATGCTCTATGTATCAAAATCTATACCATTCAGTTTAACTCGACTTTAACTGCCTCTCTTATAAATGGCACAAAAACAAATACATATGCTTACCCAATGATGTTAGCTTGTAATTGCTTATCTTTCTGTAAACAAAAACGTCACTATGATCACCGAGCTGGGGCAACAATTTAGCGTGATGTGCGAGTGGATACGGGAAATAAGAGATATTTCCGTACAGGATGACAGGATGAGATTCCGCCGCAATATCGAGCGCATCGGCGAGATAGCCGCATTCGAGATCAGCAAGCACCTGGCGTACGAAGAGGTGACCGTACAGACGCCAATGGGTGAAGCAACCTGCTTTCAGCTGGTGCAACAACCAGTGCTGGCTACTATATTAAGGGCTGGCATTCCCCTTCACCATGGCTTGTTGAACTACTTTGACAAAGCCGACAATGCATTTATCGCCGCTTACCGAAAGCACCATCGAGATGGTTCTTTTGAGATCGAGCAGCAGTATATCACCAGCGCCGGCCTGGAGGGAAGGCCGCTGATCGTAGCTGACCCCATGCTTGCATCCGGCTCTTCCGTGGTTCTGGCCCTGGAAACTATGACGGAATCTGAAAAGCCATCACAAATACATGTAGTTACAGTCATAGCCTGCACGGTTGGTGTTGAATATGTGAAGCGAAAATTTCCGGACGCTTATATCTGGGCGGCGGCCATCGACGAGGAGCTAACAGCCCGCGGATACATCGTTCCGGGACTGGGTGATGCAGGCGATTTGGCCTATGGTGCAAAAATGCAGGCGTAACCCCAACGAAAATATTATTTTATGCTGTCTTGCATAATAAGAGAATTCTCCTTATTTTGGCTTTCGGAAATTTAAACTAAACATCATAAACGTTACCCAGATGAAGAAAATATTACTTGGGGTGAGTGCAGCAATGTTATTGACAACTACAGCAATGGCTCAGGATCCGCACTACACTCAATATTTTGCATCACCTCTCACCCTAAACCCTGCGCTGACTGGTCTTACGCAATGTGACTACCGCCTGGCAGCCAATTACCGCAATCAGTGGGCGAGCGTTTCTACCAACCCGTACATTACCGGTACTGCATCGTTTGATATGGCTACCATGAAGGATAAGCTGAATAACGGCGATGCCGTGGGCTTTGGCGGATTATTCCTGTTCGACCGTTCGGGCCTAGGTGGACTTCAAAATATAACTATCGGTGTTTCAGCTGCTTATCATAAA
>JAJNBR010000238.1 GCA_021156265.1 Flavipsychrobacter sp. | reverse complement strand
GTGACGGTCTTCAATTTCAGATCGGGGATGTTATAAAAGCTGTTCTCCGAAAAAAGATCGATATTGCTATTGCTGTAGGCCAGCACAGCTGTTTTGGTTTTGCTGTCATAACCGACGTAAGACATTCCAACGTCCGACATGCCGTCTACCTTGCTATAGGGCGTTATTTCGTTGGTGGAGGTGTTGTTGGTAAAGAAAGTTTTATCGGTAGCAACGTACACCGTCGTACCGTCGTAGGCTACACTTATTGCGGTATTATAAGGCATGTGTGCGCGCCAGTATCCTATAGGGCGCTCCTGCGCAAAAACAGGGGTAAGGGAAAAAACAGCGATAGACAATGCTGCGAGGCGTTTGTTCCAGTTCATAAGTAATAAATGCAGTATCAAATGTACTTAATTAAACGTATGGCACTGGCGCTATATTGCCTGCTGCGGCTATTTATCAAGCGATGCGAGCAAAAATTCTAGTCTGCAGGTTCACCTTCCATTACCACGCACCGCGCCTGCACTATGATATTTCCTTCATCATATACCTCGTTCACAAAATGTATGGTTATCCCCGATTCCCGGTCTCCGGCTTCCAGTACCGCGCGGTGTACATGATGCCCATACATTCCTTTTCCGCCAAACTTTGGTAACAGGGCCGGGTGTATATTGACGATCCTGTCCGGGAATGCCGCCACCAGCGCATCAGGTATTTTCCATAAAAAGCCGGCAAGTACGATCAAAGCGGGCTGCTGCGCCTGGATTTGTTGTAACAGCGCTATGTCGTTAAACTGCTGACGGTCTACCACCAAAAAAGGAATGTTCTCTTTGCGGGCAATGCCCAGCACCCCTGCTTCGGCCTTGTTCGAAACAATAAGCGACACCTTTGCCTGGCCCGTGTTCCTGAAATAGTCGATAATAGCTTGTGCGTTCGTGCCGGTGCCCGATGCGAAGATGACTAGGTTATGCATACGAGGTGCAAAGTTAGCAAGTACAGCCAATTTCCTAACTTCGGTTCATGAGTGGCAAATTGCGATTGGATAAATATTTATGGGCCATCAGGGTTTTTAAAACGCGAACATTGGCTACGGAAGCCTGCGACCAGGGCAAGGTAAAACTAAACGGCGCCAATGTAAAACCGGCGCGTCCTGTCGCAATTGGCGACAGGTATGATATAAAAACGCCCGCCCGTAAATGGACCATCGAGGTTACAGGCTTGCTGCACAACCGTGTGGGCTACGAGGAAGCCATAAAAAACTATATAGATCTGACTTCGGAGGAAGACAAGCAGCTTAACCAGCAACTCAGCTCCAGCTTTTATACCGGGAAGCGCTTAAGCAAAACAGGCCGCCCGACTAAAAAACAGCGGCGCGACCTGAATGAATTATATGACGGTGATACAGATGATCAATAAGCGGCAACGTAGTTACCTCTTCTCACCAGTATCCAGTTCCTGCCTAAGTCCATGCTGCGATACAAGCCAAAGTCTGTAGCGGCATATACATATTCGAGAACCTGGTTGTTCTTATAAAAATCGCTTTTAGCAGTCAGTGCACGAACATTGATGGCTGAATTGAGACCGGCGCTGACATTGCTCATAACAGAGCTATTCAGCGGAGCTACGTAAATACCGGTGTTGGCGGTGCCCACAAGCAAATGGCGCTCAAAAGGTGCCACCATGCAGGTAACCTGTGCTCCCGCAGGCAGGCCTGTATAAGCTGTCCAGGTTGCACCGAGGTTATCGCTGAACCAAACGCCGTTTGTACCCGTTGAATCGCCGAGGACAACCGTGTTATTAACATGCGAAAGGAAGAATTTACCTCCGGTTGGCAAGCCAGTCATTGTTGGCTCTTGCCAGGGAGCGTTCCTGCCTGTTTTGGTAAATATCCTTGAAGCCAAATGATCGTATCCTATTAATGTGCCGTCTGCCAGCTGGGTAAATGAGGAAATGACTGGCTTTGTTATAATGCTCGGGTCGAAATGGGTGTCTTGCGTCCAGGTGAGGCGCTTGCCGCTGGAATCACTGTATATAACACCACCTACAACGTTGCCTGCCATATATATCCTGTCATGGTCGGGTACATTCAGCATCATCGACTGCCACTTGGGTGAAGTAGCTACAGGCATGTTGATGGGGTTGAAGTTATAGTTGTCACCGCCGTGCAGTTCCTTGCCGGCAGCTACAAAAGCATCTTCCGTCAGGGCAACGACCAGGTTGGTGTCCGAGAAGCTCATGGCCCTTATCTGGGAGCCGTTAGAACCGAAAACCGTTCTCCAGTTATTGCCATCGTTGGTACTCTCGATAAGGCCGGTAGAGTCTGCAAGGAACAGGCTGTATGGTTTACTAATGATCTGGTTATTGTCTATGCCGTTCAGCGGTTTTTTACAGCTTTGGGCCGTAAAAGCCAAAAGTGCTGCTGTGGCAAGTTTATAGACAACAGAAATATTGCGCATCGACGAAAATTTCACCAAGTTTATAAAAAATAGTTAACAAATCAAAGGGTTGCGTTATACAAAGACAGTATAAACCCGCCTCCTGGTTTGTTTTGGCTAATTCGAGGCTGCCAGCGCTTCGCTGCGGGCATTGCCCATACGCTTGGCAAAGTCCATTATTTGCAGAAGACTGTTTTCCGACTGGTTGATGAAATTGATGGACATTTTATAACTAAAGGCCGATGAACTGAACTCGCCGCCAGTAAAATGCACATCCCGTAACAGCTTTTTGCTCTCAGCCAGGGCCTTGCGGTCTGCCGGTGAAGACACCATGTCGGGGCTAAGGCTGTTCATCATGCCCTGGGCGTTGAAGAATATCCCGAACGGATTCCCGGTTATTTCACTGATACCAGGCTTTTGCTGATTTTTGAAGCTGCCTTCCAGGTAGCCCTCGGCATTGGCCGGGTGATTGGTGATCACACAATATATTTCATCGATAACCAGCGTGGCCGGAGATGAATTGTTTTTTAATGTATACGTGTTGTTGCCTGTGGCCAATATAGAACCGCTTGCCACGGCCATTTGCAGCAGCTTTTTGAAATTTTCTTTCTTTCCGATCTTCAAAGCATAAGTAAACTGCATGTCGCCCGAGTACTTCAAATTAGTGGACGTGGTGTCCGCTCCGGCGGTGTCAACGGCTGCTTTTGCAGTATTGGGCTTCAGCTTCAGATCGTTCAGCGATACCACCATGTCGCCCGCAAAAGCGCCCAGTATCTCGTCGACAGACGTATTTTGCCCAGTTAGTGCCAGGTTGATAAAACCCAAGACGCCTGTTTTCTCCAGCAGTCCTTTTACGCCTTCCGGCGCCAGGTGCCAGGCCATCAACATGTCCAGATTTTCTCCGGGCAGCCTTTCTATCATCTCCTTATCGGCATTGGTAGCGCCGAGGTCTTTGCCCACCTGCTTTAGTGCTTCAGGTACATAATAAAGGATGTCCCCGGCTATTTTGCCTTCCTCAAAGTCAAACCCCGCCGACAAAGCAGCGTCCTTCCAAAGGGTGTTCGACAGCGACAATCCCATCATATTGTTGCCGCTGGCGTATTGGCTCATCATCCTGTCGTAGTTTATCCACAGGCTGATGTCATGCGCATCGTTCTCCATTTTACTAAAACGGTCATTCTTTACCAGGCTATTTTCTTTTGTGACGGTAAAGACAGTAGCCATTTCTGCAGCCAGCTGGGTGACGTCTGCAGCCACCCGCTGCACCACCGCCGTGTCGGGCATGGTTGAATCCAGGGAAATATCGATTGCCGGCAGTTCCAGTGAGTTCATCAACACCAGCAGGTCTTTGGTCCATCCCGCATACATACCTTCGGCCAGCAGCGCTTCGCTGTATTTGTCGGCTTGTTTGATCTGCGCTCCCGGGAATGTCTTTTTTACGAATGCTTCCCATTTGCCGGCATCTTCCAGCGGCACCAGGGCGGTTATCCGGTTGCCATTGGTGAAACGCTTATCCTCCTTCATATACACGTAGCTGGTGCTCATCATCTCCAAGCCGATCTCAGCAGGGTCTGACACGGTCGAACCAGTCTTTTCCTTCTGCATTTCTTCCAGCAGCTTGCTGCCCATGATGGCGTTCCAGGCTATTTTTTTGCCGATTTCTTTGGTGTTAAGGCCTACAACTACAAGGGCGTCGTTCGGGATGTACTTAGCATGATCGGGCATATTGCTGCAGGCGCTCAGGCCAAACAAAACGATCAGCAAAACAGTACTCAAGCGGTTCATAAACAGGAGATTTTACGGTATAAAAGTAGTTATGTTTTAAACAAAGATCCCGTTCACTTTGGAACGGGATCGTTTACTATTATATCGGCTCCGGGCCGGAAATGTTACAATAAATACTAGAACGGCAGGTCGTCTACATTCTCCGGTGAAGGGTTGTAGAAGTTGTTGTTAGGTGCTTGCTGATTGCTATTGTTATTATTATAAGCCGGTGCAGCCTGCTGGGCAGACATATTGCCGTTGGTAACACCGGCAGCAGCACTTTCTATCCTCCATGCATCCAGGTTGGTAATGAAGTTTACTTTACCGTCTTTCTCCCACCTGTTGCCCTTGATGTTGAAGCTTACTTTTACATTATCGCCTTCGTTAAAACGGTCGAGGATGTCACATTTCTGCTGCACCAGCTGCATCTTCGCAAAGTTAGTATATACGTTGCCATTGATCTCTTCTGCCAGTTCCAATACAAATTCACGTTTCTTAAAGCGGTCATTCACCTGCTGTGCGTCGTACTTAACCAATAATTTACCGATAACTTCTAAGCTCATTTTAGAAAAATTTAATTATAATACAAATATGATAACTCTTGTTGCAAATATAGGATTAGACAAAATAAAAAGTGCCTTAAAATAAGGCACTTTTAAACTGAACGGGAGACAAAAGGGGCTCGAACCCTCGACCCTCAGAACCACAATCTGATGCTCTAACCAGCTGAGCTACTGCCTCCATGTTTCGAACGGACCACAAAGGTAGGATAATTTCGGAATTTCTCAACGCCTTCGCGCGGCAATTGCGCAATTTTGTTTGCAGAATATACGACTAAAAACCGGACGCCGGTGCAAGGTCACCACCAACTATACTACAGTTTTAACAAAAATTCCATAACCAAGCCATTATATTTGCGCTCTAATTTCCATCTATGATCAAACGTTTAGCCCTTGCAGCGGTTTTATTATTACCGGCAACCCTGCATGCTCAGGATGTTGTTAAGGGCAGCACCAACACCGCAACCCAGGTTGAAAAACCCGCCCGCGATTTTGTAATGATACAAGTAGCGTACGAAGGATGGAAAGCTCCCGATAGTATTAATACCACCGGTTTCGGCAGGGCATTCAACGCATATCTCTGTTACGATTTCCCTATCGGAAAGTCAAA
>JAJNBR010000237.1 GCA_021156265.1 Flavipsychrobacter sp. | reverse complement strand
ACCTCAGGAGATATCTCTCTGCGCTTCGCTTCGTTCGACATGACGGCTGGATCGGGCAAGGCGTCGGGTATGTGAATCCCGCACGTGCGGGAAAACAACTTGGAGCCCAAATGCAGTGGTGGTGCGAGTTTTATAAATTGTCGGAGGCCGTTTTGCAACAAAATTGTCTGAACCTGAATTCATAGAATTCATGAATGGCCAGAATTCTAATAATTCCTCAATTCCAAAAATTCCGGTTCAGACACCCACCACCAAATTGTTCCCTGCTGTTTGTCTCTCAATACCCAAAACGGCAACAACGGCAACAAAAACAACAGATATGAAAACACCAACACAACTACAAACCATTGCTATTCAATTGCTCAAGCCGAAAACCACCACAACACGAGAACGAAAAAGGGAAAATCATGACAAAAACGGCAACAAATGTTATCAACACATAAAAAAATCATCCATGAAAGGCGCTGTTGTTACAATTTAAAGGTGACAGGCGCGTTATCGTATTTGCGGAGGCAAGTACTATAACGCGTGTGGTGATTTGATTACTTTAGCCGCTATTACAAAGTATTTATGCAAGATCTGAGGCCTTTTTTTACCCCGGGGCATTTTATTGAAACCAAGGCTCCGGGCAGTTACGAGCCCCTCCAGTGGGGCGCCAACATCCAGTGTTTTACCCAGGATAAGTTCAACTGGGAAGACGCGGATATTATCATTCTTGGCTGCGGCGAGCAGCGCGGCTACAACCCCGAAGCTGACTACAGCAACAGTCCGGATGCTATAAGAGAGCAGCTGTATGCCTTGTATTCCTGGCACTCTGCAGTGAGGATCGCTGATGCAGGTAACATCAGGCAGGGCGAGAGTGTTGACGATACGCGTGCAGCCCTGCGCATTGTGCTGGATGAGCTGCAGCAGGCCGGTAAGACAGTGATCGTACTGGGAGGCTCGCACGATCTTACTTTTCAGCAGTACGAGGCTTTCAAGAAAGCAGGTAAAATGATCAATGCTTCGGTAGCCGATATGCTGGTGGACCTGGATGAGACAGAGGCAATGACATCGAGGAGCTTTTTGATGGATATGCTGACGGCACAGCCCAACTATGTGAAGCACTACAGTCATATTGGTTTCCAGAGCTACTATGCGCACCCGCGCATGCTGGAAACGCTGGATAAATTGCGTTTCGACTTCTTCAGGCTGGGCAAGGTGCGCGACCATATAGAAGATATGGAACCTGTGCTGCGTAACAGCGACCTGTTCAGCTTTGATATGAACGCCATCCGCTATAGCGACGCGCCCGTAAATGTGAACGGTTCGCCCAATGGTTTTACCGGCGATGAGGCCTGTGTGTTGACCCGCTATGCAGGCATGAGCGACCGGCTGACGTCACTAGGCATTTATGGTTATGACGCCGCCAACGACGTACACAACATGACGGCGCGACTTATATCGCAGATGATATGGTATTTTATAGATGGCTACCTGATCAGGAAAACCGAAGCTGAATTACATGAGCATGATGAGTTTGTGACGTTCCATGTGAGCTTTACCGACAACGATACTACCTTCCTGAAAAGCAAGCGTACCAACCGCTGGTGGATGAAGCTGCCTAACCAGTCGTACGTGCCCTGCTCTTACAAAGACTATATGATAGCCAGCAACGACGAGATACCCGAACGCTGGCTGCGGGAGCAGGAAAGACTGCTATGACCGATATTTCGTAATTTTGTACCGGAAACCATCCCTTGGGATGGTTTTTTTACAGTAGAAGTTAATGATCGAGAACAAAAATATTATTGAGAACGAGGAGCGCGCCATACTGGTGGGCCTGGTGCATAAGCTGCAAACTGAAGACCAGCTGAAGGAGTACCTGGCTGAACTGGCTTTTTTGGCGGAAACTGCCGGTGCAGAAACAGTGAAGAGTTTTATACAGAAATTGCCCAAACCTGATAGCAAAACCTTTGTAGGTAAAGGCAAGCTGGAAGAGATACGCGACTATGTGCAGGCAAAGAATATCAACCTGGCCATTTTTGATGATGAGCTTACCGGTTCGCAGATCAATAACATCGAAGCGGTTTTAAAGATCAAGGTGATAGACCGTAGCGATCTTATCCTCGACATTTTTGCGCGCAGGGCAAAGACGGCACAGGCCAAAGTGCAGGTAGAGCTGGCGCAGTACCAGTACATATTGCCGCGCCTGCGGGGTATGTGGAAACACCTTGAACGCCAGGGTGGTGGTATCGGTTCGCGCGGACCGGGTGAAACGGAAATTGAAACGGACAGGCGTATTGTAAAGGACAAGATATCATTATTGCGTAAGCGGCTGGGTGAGATAGATAAGCAGGCGATGACGCAACGCAAGGAACGTGGCGAATACATAAGGGTGGCGTTGGTGGGTTATACCAACGTGGGCAAGAGCACGATCATGAACCTGCTCACCAAGAGTGAAGTGTTTGCAGAGAACAAACTATTTGCAACACTTGATACGACAACCCGTAAGGTTGTTTACGAACAGACACCTTTCCTGTTGAGTGATACTGTAGGGTTTATCAGGAAGCTGCCGCACCATCTTGTTGAGAGCTTTAAGAGCACGCTGGATGAAGTGCGTGAAGCAGACTGCCTGCTGCATGTAGTGGATATTTCGCACCAGGCCTATGAAGACCAGATGGGCGTGGTGAACAAAACACTGCAGGATATAAAAGCATTCGACAAACCGGTCATCACCATCTTCAACAAGATGGATCTGTACGAGGAGAAAGTGTTCGACCCCTGGCTGGATAGTGAAGTGAAACAGGATCTGCTGATCCAGCTGAAGAGCAGGTGGGAGCATGTTACGCACAACAATTGCATATTCATCTCTGCTACAGAGCGCAGGAATATCGATCAGCTGCGTGCTACTATACTGGATAAAGTAAAAGATCTCTACCAGGAAAGGTATCCATACCTCACGCAGTTTTACTAAACGGTATTATCAGGGCCTTATATATGTGAAAACTTTTTTCGTAAAAACTCCTCACATATAGTTTATTGCTATTCCAACAGGGAATAAAATTGTTTACCTTTCTATGAACAATTTTTTTACCTCTCTAAAAATTACGGCCCGATGAAGCAGAAGACCCGTGAATTACTAGTAACTACCAAAGTGGCTCAAAACTGGCAGGAAGATTTCGACCAGAAAGTAGAAGAGCTTATGGACATTGTCAGCAAGGTGGACAATGACAACAAAATGCAGCAGGCCACAGAAATGCTGGATGTATACCACACATCTACCCAAAAGTCGAAATCGATCAGGAAAAAGAAGATCGTGCAGAAAGACCGTCCTTTTGAGTTTCTTGTTTTTTGTAACTAGCTAATCTAATCCTCTATTCAGAAAATCTACTAAAGGTTTCATTACAGTGAACAGTTTGACCACTTTAGAAACGAAAGTTTTTGAAGTGAGGTCTTTATCATCAACCGCTGTCGTAACGATAAAACTTTTCATCTTCAGATAGTCAATAGCCCGGTTGTCGGCGGCATAGCCCTGGGGCAGTGTTTTCAGCTGCTCACCTTCCAGTTTTTTAAAGTGTTTTTTGAACCCCGGCTGCCTTAGTATCGTGTTGAACTCATCAAGGTTATAGTCGATCTCCTGGCGTGTAGCTTTTAAAAGTGCGGTTTCGGGCATCCATAAGCCACCTGCTACAAAGCTCTTTCCCGGTTCTACGTGTAAGTAGTAGCCTGCATCAGGGGCTTTTTTTCCTGCACGGCTGAAATAGGCGCCAAAATGGTTTTTATAAGGCGTTTTGTCTTTAGCAAAGCGCACATCCCTGAATATCCTGAAAATGCAGTCCTTAGAACGCTGGTCTGACATGGCAGGTTCTATTTTGCACAGTTCGCCGTGCAACTGGTTTACAAGCTGTTCAAAATCCTGTTTGGCGGCTTCGTAATCTTTGCGGTGTTTGTCAAACCAGTTTTTATTGTTGTTTTTGTTGAGTTTGGTCAGAAAGCTGATGGTTGCAGGCTGCAGCATGGTTCTTGTTAAGGTTTTGAGAAAAACGCAATGCAGCCACGAATATACATTAGTCTCATTTAGCTTTGGGAGTTCGCTCTATAAATGTTGCAGAGGTTTGAATACCTTTGGATGGCAAGGCGGAGACAGAAGAGGGGATAAAACGATAAACAGAAAATGAAGCGATTAGCCATATTGGGTTCTACAGGGTCGATAGGCACACAAGCCCTCGACGTTGTTGCAGCAAACCCGGAAATGTTTGAAGTGGAGGTGCTGAGCGCGCATAGCAATTCTGCGTTGCTGGTGCAACAGGCGCAGCGTTTCAATCCGAATGCCATAGTTGTTACCGACAATACTAAGTACCAGGAAGTAAAAGATGCGCTGTCGCATCTCCCTATAAAAGTGTTTGGCGGCACCGACGCGCTGAACGATGTAGTACAGTGGGACACCGTTGATACCGTAGTAGCAGCTATTGTGGGTTTTGCAGGTCTTTCTTCAACGCTTGCTGCTATTCGCGCAGGTAAGCGCATTGCACTGGCCAATAAAGAAACGCTGGTAGTTGCCGGCGAGATCGTCATGCAGATGGCCATGGAGAATAAGGTAGAGATCATCCCGGTTGACAGCGAACACTCTGCGATATTCCAGTGTCTTGTTGGCGAGAATCCCAATAACATTGAGAAAGTAATCCTCACAGCTTCAGGTGGACCGTTCCTTGGCCGTAAGCCTAACTACCTGGTGAATGTAAAAGCGAGCCATGCGCTGCAGCATCCCAATTGGACCATGGGTGCCAAGATAACCATCGACAGCGCCACGCTGATGAACAAAGGCCTGGAGATGATAGAAGCCAAATGGCTGTTCGGGCTACAGAACGACCAGATCGAGGTCATCGTACACCCGCAATCTATCGTGCA